>JAFWQF010000055.1 GCA_017509205.1 Clostridiales bacterium
TATCCCGTTATGTCTGAACCACTTCATCATGGAATATTCAGGAGCGAAATACAGAATGTCAGAGCCTTTCAGCAAACTGACATTCTCCTGCGCCCAGCATGCAAGAATCCTTTGCCTCGGCGCCGAATAGCAGAACGGGCAGAAAACATCCTGACGCTGCTTTTTGAACCTCTGGGGATCATATCTTTCAGTATCTTCATAAAGCCTGAAATCAGAAAAAGAAGCTATCTGCCTTCTGCAGCACGGACAGTAATATCTTCTGGAAGACTTCGGGTGTTTTATGCAATGGAACAGATACAGAAAATTGCGCAGCACATCCGTCTTTTTCCAGAGCAGGATCTGCACCGCAAGCGCCAAAGCAAACACGGCTGCGAAAACAACAAATACAATGCCTGCAGAAGGTTTGAAACAGCAGTATGCGATGACGGAAACAACAGCCGCACAAAGCATCGAAGCTGTGGATGCAGCCAGGGCATTTCTTATCTGCGCCTTGCGTTCGGCTTTCGTTCTCATATCTTAAGCAACCCGTAATACAGCGACGGGAAATGTTTCAGCATGAACATTTTCGCCCTTGTTTTCGTTCCTGTTTTTTCAGACTTTTTTATGTCTTCATATGTTTCAATTGCGATCTCTCTCAGACGGCCGAGATGTTTGCTGCCGGACCTGTCTCTTACGATCCTCGAAGTGAGATCAAGAGATGTGATCATCTTCCTAAACTTGATTTTTCCGCAAAGCAAACCTTCCTCCCTGCACGCTTCCAGTTCCCTGTCAAGAACGGTAAAATACTGCATCTTGTTTCCGTCGAACGGTCTGTTCATCGCAGACTCCGGATTCTGACAGTAGTAATACCGCGGAATACTGCTGCAAACAACCTTCGCAGCTTTCATGCAGCTTTGAAAAGTGAAATATGCATCTTCCTGGATCATTAAGTCCTCATCAAACCTGATATCACTTATCAGATCACTTCTGTAAAGTTTTCCCCAGCAAGCAAGATTCACCATTCCGATCATGCCTGAAAAGTAAGCATTCATGATCTCTCCGTTACCTTCGAAAACACCGGATGCTGCTTCAGAATCACTTACTTTCCTGCCGTCAGGAAACGAGTAAAAGAACGAGCACTGCGAGATGTCGGCATTCGTTCTTTCACACATGTCTGTCAGATCGGACAGATATTCAGGATCAAGTCTGTCATCTGAATCAACGAAAGTGAAATACCTGCCGCAGGCTTTATCAAGACCCGTATTCCTTGCGGCCGAAACCCCTGTTCCATTTGAATCATAAACTAAAATGCGCGGATCTGTTTTCGAGAAGTTCACCGCCGTCTCACGGGTACAGTCAGTCGAAGAATCATTGATTATCAGGAGTTCCCAATCATGGTATTTCTGCGAAATGACGCTGTCGATGCATCTGTTAATATATTCAGCTGAATTCCTTGCTGGCATTATGATCGATACGGTCGGCGTCATTTTATTAAATCACTCGTTCGGATGTATAATTATTCCATGAAAGTAAGCATAATTATACCAATTTACAATGCCGAAAACCACTTGGAGAAGTGCATCGGATCCACCGTAAACCAGACATACGGTGATCTGGAGATCATTCTAGTCAATGACGGTTCTTCTGACGGCTCCGGGAATATCTGCAGAACATTTGCAGACAAAGATCCGCGCATAGTCCTCATCGAACAGGATAATGCCGGTGTTTCCGCTGCAAGGAACAAAGCACTTGATATCGCATCAGGAGACCTTATCACTTTCATTGACAGCGATGATCATGTCTATGAAGACTACGTTGAATATATGGTACGTCTTTTCGAGCAGTACGGTTCCGACATGACCTGCTGCGGTCAGGTAAGAGATCAAAATGCAACGGATGAACCTGAACTGATAAAGGGACCGGAATCATGTCTTAAGTGCTATCTCACAACAAATGACATCTTCCCCGCCGTCTGGGGAAAGCTGTACAAAAAGCATGTCTTTGACGGCATCAGGTTTCCCGTCGGCAAACGGTATGAAGACACTTTCATCTTATTCAGACTGTTAGGCAGATGCAGTTCGGTCACAATCGGACAGATCCTGAAATACTGCTATAACAACAATCCGGAAAGCTTCGTGAATGAAAAGTTCACACAGTCTCAGATGGACATAGTGGATGCCATGTCCGAGCAGAGAGAATTCATAGCACAAAAGTATCCTCAGCTTACACAGTACGCAAACGCGATGGTGGTCTACGGAGCAAACCGCTGTCTTATGAGGATGGCTGATTCAGGCATTTATAAATCAGAGAACATTACGCTTCTGAAACCCATTTATAAGTTATACGGCAAAGATTACATCAAAGGTGAACATGCAGGATCTGCCAAGAATTTCTGCAGGCTCGCGCGCATAAGTCCCACGCTGGCAATGCGTTTCTATCACGCATTCAAATTCGTCCGGTAACCATCCAGAAGCGCTTTTGCAGACTTGCTCCAGGGGTATTTCTCATCATAGAGTTTTCTTGCCTTTTCGCCCATCAGATTCCATTCACCGCGTCTGCTTAAAAGGCGGTCCAATGCAGCGGATATCTCTTCCTTAACGTTGCCTTCTGAAACATCGATTATCTCGCCTGTGCCGTTGTTCTCGATCTCTTTATAGATCGATCCGTTCCTTACCATGATAAGCGGTTTTCCGAGCATCAGAGCCTCATAGAATTTGTTGGGCGCGGAGTATCTGTTATTGGCTACCGACGGGTTCTGCAGAGCCGTCATGATATCGCACTTTTTCTCTAGCGCAAGTATGTCATCGTACGGCAGCGGACCGTAATAGAAGATGTTGTCGTGCGAGGCTGCCAGCCCCTCAATATAGGGCCTCAGCACACCATAACCTGCGACATGCCATTCGATGTCAGCTCTCTCCTTCATCACTTCACTGGTCTCCATGAGAAACCTGTCAAAAACAAGCATGCCGGCATAAACAACTCTGGGTCTTCCCTGCACTGTTCTTTCATCGATTGCAAAGTCATCTCTGACCTCAATGTCCTCAGGTGAATTCTCTACCACTATCAGATTCTTCGGAGATGATCCCGCTATCTGTTCCCTGCGTTCCTCGCTGCAGATGACTGTCATGTCAGCACGCCCTATAAAACCGTTCTCGAGATTTCTGATACAACTCTTTACGATACCCGGAGCATTATAAGAATCCGCATAGTAATCGAAGATGTCGTACACGGTCTTCTTGCCGAATTTGCGCGCCGCTTTAAATGCCGGTTTTGCGGTATCGAAATTTACGATATGGATCGCGTCATACATCGCACTGTTTTCAGATAAGAACCTGTATGCCCTTTTCCAGAACTTTCTCATCGGGCCTATCATGCTCTTCATTCCGCCGCCGTATTTTGCCGGCTCCGGGATCAGATAGTAATCAAATTCTTTTCCGTGAATGACGTGTTTTTCATGTCTGACATCTTCGCCCGAAGATTCGCGGCCCCAACCGAGCAGAAAGACCTCATGCTCTTTTGAAAGAGCATACATCTCCTTCTCCACTCTTGAATCGGGATACCCTTTGTCAGACCTGATAAAACAAATGCGCATGACTGAATTATAAACCAATTTTCAGAGCAAAAAACAGAGCCGCCTCACATGAGACGGCCCTGATAATCGAAAGCTTTATCAACTTACTTTGCAGCTGCAACGACAGCGTCAGAGATAGCTGCCTCGTCGCCGATAACGACAACGTTCGGGTGAAGCTGGAGGATGGAGGCAGGAACTCTGGGAGTAACAGGACCGCAGAAGGCCTTCTCAACGATGCCTCTCTTGCCTGCGCCGGTAGCCATGAGGATAACGGTCGTGGACTTCATGATGTAGCCGATGCCCATTGTGTAAGCCTGTGTTGGAACTGCTGCGAGGTCGCCGTTAAAGAACAGTCTCGCGTTGTCCTGGATCGTCTGCTCCTCAAGGTCGATGCACTGTGTGTTAACGCAGAAAGCATCAGCAGGCTCATTGAAGCCGATGTGTCCGTCTCCGCCGATACCGAGGAGCTGGATGTCGAGGTGACCCAAAGACTCAAGGATCTTGTCGTAATCTGTGCATGCCTTGACTGCATCTGCTTCAAGTCCGTCAGGTACATATGTCTTGCTCTTGTCGATGTTTACGTGATCGAAAAGATTTGTGTTCATGAAGTATCTGTAAGACTGATCGTGATCACCGCCAAGTCCCCTGTACTCATCGAGGTTTGCTGATGTGACCTTGGAGAAGTCGAGGCTGCCTGCCTTGTACATGTCTACGAGATCCTTATACGTTCCGATAGGTGTTGAACCTGTAGCAAGACCGATCTTGCAGTCAGGCTTAAGCCTTATCTGTGAAGCGATAAGCTCAGCGCATGCCATTGAAGCTTCTTCATAGTTGCTCTTTCTGATTACTCTCATTGTTTTAACCCCCGTTAATTTAATACCGCTATTGAAAATTAATCTGCCGCAAGGCCTTCTGCCTTGATGACTTCGATAAGCTGATCTACATACTGTTCGCAGATCTCATCCGTCTTGGCCTCGACCATTACACGGATCTTGGGCTCTGTGCCTGAAGCACGGAGAAGCATTCTTCCGTCGCCTGCCAGAGCCTTATTGACAGCTTCAACACCGGCGAGAACTGCAGGATTCTTCTGAGCCGCTTCCTTGTCCTTAACGACAACGTTCTTGAGGCACTGAGGATACATCTTCATCTCGCCTGCGAGCATTGAGAGAGGCAGCTTCTTGTCGAGCATGGTCATCATGACCATGAGTGATGTGAGGATTCCGTCTCCGGTAGTAGCATACTTGGCGAAGATGATGTGTCCGGACTGCTCGCCGCCGATCATGAAGCCGTTTGCCATCATGTTCTCTGCAACATACTTGTCGCCGACAGCTGTCTTCTCAGTCCTGATGCCGATTGCTTCACAAGCCTTGTAAAGACCCATGTTGCTCATGATGGTGGTAACGATGGTGTTGCCGTCGAGACGTCCCGTCTCCTTCATGTACTTACCGCAGAGGAACATGATCTGGTCGCCGTTGACTTCGTTTCCGAGCTCATCGACTGCAAGGCATCTGTCTGCATCGCCGTCATAAGCGAAACCTACGTTGAGGCCGTTGTCGAGAACGAACTTCTTAAGGTTGTCGATATGTGTGGAACCGCAGTTTGTATTGATGTTGAGACCGTCAGGTGCGTTGTTGATGATGTATACCTTTGCACCAAGAGCCTCGAAAACAGACCTTGCGATATTCCATGAAGCGCCGTTAGCGCAGTCGAGACCGATCTTCATGCCGTTGAAAGCCCTTGTGGGTACCGTCATGAGGTAGCCGATGTATCTGTTGCGTCCTGCAGCATAGTCAACAACATTACCGATAGCCTCACGCTCAGCAAGAGGGATCTCCTCGATCTCGCCGTCGATGTATGCTTCGATCTTCTCTTCGATCTCTGCCTCGATCTTCTGACCGTTGGCACGCATGATCTTGATACCGTTGTCATAGAAAGGATTGTGTGATGCTGAGATCATGATTCCGCAGTCAAAACCGTCTGTCCTGCAGCAGTATGAAACTGAAGGAGTCGTGGTTACGTGGAGCAGATATGCATCGGAACCTGAAGAAGTAATGCCGGCAGTAAGTGCAGCCTCGAGCATGTAAGAGCTCCTTCTCGTATCCTTGCCGATGATGATCCTTGCTCTGCCGTCCTCGTGCTGCTGACCATAATACCAGCCAATGTAACGACCTACCCGGAATGCTTTCTGTGCCGTGAGTGCCTTATTAGCCTCTCCTCTGAAACCGTCTGTTCCGAAATATTTTCCCATAAGAACAAGACCTGCCTTTCTATGAAGCTTTTTTGATGGAAAGATTTTATCACAATATAAATAAAAATAATTAAATATTTTTGTTTAAAGAAGGCTTCAGCGGAGCACTTGTGTTGAGGAGACCCAAAACAAGCCAGAAGTACATGGCTACATTGATTACACTGGTATTGAAAAATGCCTGCGCTGCGTATGTAATGAACATTCCGAGAAATATCCAGGTCAAAGCCTGATCCGTTTCATCTTTGCCTTTGAATATCTTCTTAACACTGATGACGGCAGTACGCACAAACAAAACGGCATATGCCAGGAAAGCAAACACTCCCTGCGTAACCAAAACATGCAGATATTCGTTATGAGCTTTGTCGATCCAAAAGCTTCCTTCAGTAAAGCCCGGATCCTCGAAAAAGACCTGACAGTAGTTATCCAGTCCGATACCTGTGATCCAATGCCTTGGAATACTCCTTATTCCGTATTCCCAGATCATGAGCCTGTTCGATCCTATCCCGTTGTCAAGCTTTCCTTCGATCTCCATCTGCGATCTTTTGACAGCCTCGGCAACATAGTCGGTAAACAGATGCGTAACGGCAAACACTGCTATGAACACAGCCGAAAGCACAGCGAATCTGATGAAATATCTTTTCAATGAAGCACGTGAGATCTCACCCTTAAGCATGACAATGCCAGAAACCGCGAAAAACAGCATCATCGGAACAAATCCGAACCAGATCAGCCTTCCCCTAGTACCCATAACTATATAGAAAACAAATCCGGCTAAAACAGGAAGCACATAACGCAATACCCGGTTATCCGAAATCTTCTCCGAAAACAGATATGCCCCCGTCACGCAGGCAAGAAGCAGCAAAGCCAAAGCTGCAAAATAGTTGCTGTTCTGCGTTAATCCGTAAGCAGCGCCGCTGTGCCTCGTCAGCAGACAGTATGCTATCTCGATGTCGAATGTCTGTAAAAAGGCAACTGCGCCCTGCAGGACCGCTATCACCAGGAAGAAACTGATGAGCTTTCTACGGCAATCTGCGCTTTTGATCCTTGAACCGGAAAAGAAAAGGAAAAAATATGCAAGGAAATGCAAAGGTGTCTCGCCGGTATAGTAAACATTGCGCGAATAAACTCCGGGGTTTGTTGAAAACACTGCGGATACGGCCATGAAAAAGCACAGAATCAGATAGATAAGATCTGATAAATACCATTTATCCGTTGCCTGATTATCCGTAAGTTCGCATCCTTTACAGATAATGACTATGATCGTTCCCAATATGCCGTATACACCAAGGATCAGCGGCTGAAGGACAGAAGGTATTATCTTCGGGAAATAGTTGAAGAGGAGCTCCGTGAAAAGCTCACTCACCGGCATAAGAAACATTATAGCAGCAGTCAAAAAGAACAGCGTCTTTTCCGATGCCAAACGTCTTATCCCGGAAGTCTCCATTAATTAGCCTCTCCGATTCAAATGACTGTATTTAATGAGTCCCCTGACCGCATAACTTACCATGTAGAATGCAGCTTCAAACACATTCAGTCCGATATATCTGTATGTATACCAGTTTAATACCGCTGAATGAAATTTGTTGCCCGTCATTGACTTTCTATGGACTCTGTAAGTGATGAGCGGTTCGTCTATTCCCGAGACGACATGTCTCTCCTTCAGGATCAAAAGCCAGCATGCAAAATCCTCATGCATGTCACGGTGATCTTCAGAAAACGGCGAGTACTTAAGAAAGATATCCTTCTTTACGACAACCGATGAATTGGATATCACGTTCTGCAGCAGAAGCTTCCTGTATGTGACCTCCGGCGGCACATGAAGCACCCATGAAATATCATTTCCGTCAGATCCGATATATCCGGAACCCGAATAAACGAGAACGCTTCCCGTCTCTTCCTGAAGCATCATCTGTCTTTTCAGCTTATTCTTGCTCCACAGATCGTCAGCATCAATAAAGGCTATCCACTGTCCCATGGAAGCACGGACGCCTCTGAGACGTGTCTTAAGCACACCGATATTCTTCTCGTTTGAAATCACCCTGACTCTCGGATCACGTTCGGCTATGGACTCAGCCAAAGCTTTCGTCCCGTCAGTCGATCCGTCATCGATAATTACAAGTTCCAACTTGTAATAACTCTGAGCAAGAACGGAA
>JAFWQF010000056.1 GCA_017509205.1 Clostridiales bacterium
ATGTGATATTTACACATCCATTTTGTGTGAGCTAAACTGTTGTTGGCATTTGCCATTTGTCACCTTTCCTTTCTGTAATTTTGGCTTGAACACCTCGATTATAGGGAAAGGTGACTTTTTTGTATAACTTCTGTCGCGCACTCGCATAGCGGGTGGTTCTTTGTTTCGCACGCTTCGAACCTCGCGTGCTCAACGGAGTCACGACTCACTAATAAAAAGAGCTCCCGTGTGGGAGCTCTTCATTATTGGTTTGATGTAAAGATTACTCTGCCTGCTTGAGTGTATCCTGCTGTGCTGCAAGTGCAGGTGCAACGTGAGCGGGAGCAGCAGGTGCTGCGGGTGCGGCTGCTGTTTCAGGAGCAGTTGCGGCAGCTGCGGGTGCTGCAGGAGTAACTTCTGCTGTCTTCGCTTCAGCGGGCTTCTCAGCAGCCTTTGCTTCAGCTTCAGCCTTGAGTGCAGCTTCAAGTTTAGCCTTTTCTTCAGCCTTCTGGGCAGCGATCCTTGCGCCTTCCTCAGCCTGCTGAGCAGCGAGCCTTGCTTCTTCTTCAGCCTGTCTTGCTGCGAGCATAGCCTCTTCGGCTCTCTTGGCAGCGAGACGAGCCTTTTCAAGAGCTTCTTCAGCTGCTTTACGTGCATCTTCCTCAGCCTTGATGGCAGCAAGACGCTCGTCTTCTTCTGTCTTCTTCTTGGCTGCGATAGCTGCTTCCTCTTCAGCCTTTCGGGCGATCTCTGCAGCTTCCTTAGCCTTCTGTTCAGCCTTTGTGGCTTCGATCTTAGCGGTATAGACGGCAGCCTTAGCTTCTTCTACGGAAGCCTGAGCTGCGATGCGTGCCTTTTCTTCAGCCTGTCTTGCTGCAACCTTTGCATCTTCCTCAGTCTTCTTGAGAGCAGCAAACTTGGCAGCTTCCTGTGCCTTCTGAGCAGCGGCGATTGCAGCTTCCTCAGCCTTCTTCGCAGCAGCCTTGGCTTCTTCAGCCTGAGCCTGTGCAGTCTTTGTCTCTTCGGCAGCCTTAAGGGCGGCAGCCTTGGATTCTTCTTCAGACTTGAAAGCAGCAGCCTGGATCTCCTCGGCGCGTACTACGGCAGCCTTGGAATCTTCAAGCTTCTGTGCAGCGGTCTTGGCAGCGAGAGCTGTACGCTCTTCTTCAGCCTTAGCCTTCTTAGCCATCTGCTCAGCGCGCTCTGCGATAGCAGCAACGGAATTGAGCGGAACAGCCGGAGCGGGCTTTACAACATTATTCTTTTCCTCTTCCTGCTTCATGGCAGCCATTGCCTGCGCATGGTTAACGGAAGCAGAGATAGGACGCTTGATCGGGGGTTTGAGAGTGCTTCTCAAAGTACCGGTGTTGTAAGGATCATCGGACTTGCTGCCTCTGTCGGAACTCCTTCTTTCAGCCTCCATAGCCTTGCGCGCAGCGATCTGTGCTTTAGCTGCTGCTGCTCTCTCGCGTGCGAGCTGCTGCGCGGGAGACTCGTAAGGCTTTGCGCTGGAAGCAGATGACGGAGCCGGCTTGGCGCTTGTCATGCTGCCGGGCCTGCCGCCAGCCTCGTGAACGGGCGTAACGTTAGCCTGCGCGATCTTGGAAGGTGCAGGACGGACAGGCTGGCTGTTCTGAGAACCGCCGGCTGAAGCCCCGCTTAAAGCGAGTCCATCGTTTTTATCCTTGAAATGTCCCAAAAATCCACTCATTTTCAACACTCCCTTAAAATGCAAAAATGTTAATTATGTGTTAAGAAGTTCTTACAAGATAATTATACAAATGGGGGGAAGAAATTCAAGATAAAAACACCCGTTTTCTGACATTTTGCACAAATATATTTGTTTAGAATTACTTTACTGTGAGTTTAGCCTGATGTATAATCTGCGCAATGTCAGAAATTTAGTTATATTAAACTTTTAGTTTAGAACGGAGCGGACGTTGAACATCGGGGCGAAGATCAAAAACCTTAGATTAAAGAACGGTTTGACCCAGGAGGAGCTTGCTGACAGATGCGAGCTTTCCAAGGGTTTTATTTCGCTGGTGGAGCACAACCAGACGTCTCCGTCGATCACCACTCTGGGTGACATCCTGGATGCCCTCGGAACCGATTTCGCAAAATTCTTCAAAGAGGATGTTCCGGAACGAGTCGTATTCGGAAAAAAGGATTTCTCCGTTAAGACCGATGAGGAACTGAAGAATGAGATCTGCTGGCTTATCCCGACCGCTCAGAAGTTCGAGATGGAGCCCATCATGGTGACGATCGAGCCGGGTGGATCGACTTATCCGGATAACCCGCATGAGGGTGAGGAGTTCGGATATGTCATCGAAGGCACCGTCACGGTAGTCATCGGGGATGAGGAGTATCAGGCAAAGAAAGGCGAAAGCTTCTACTTCATAGCAAACAAGCCGCACATGCTCGAGAACCGCGGCACCAGAGAGGCAAAAGCGATCTGGATATCAGCGCCGCCGAGTTTTTGAGATTAAAGAAGAGGGGAATGGAAGATGGCATACAATCAGATACTCGAGGACGATACCGGCCGCGAGCACATAATCGAAATAAAGAATCTCAATAAGAGCTTTGACGGAACAAAGGTCTTAAAAGACATTACGTTCTATATCAGGAACAACGAGTTCATCACGCTCCTCGGCCCTTCGGGCTGCGGTAAGTCGACCACGCTCAGGATCATCGCAGGATTTGAGACTGCTGATTCGGGCATTGTCAATTTCGAGGGCAAGGACCTTCTGAAGATACCTGCAAACAAGAGAAACATCAACACGGTCTTCCAGAGATACGCGCTTTTCCCGCATCTCAACGTTTTCGATAACGTTGCGTTCGGCCTCAAGATCAAGAAGGTTGCAAAGCCTGAGATCAAAGAGCGCGTAAACAAGGCGCTCGCGACGGTCGGACTTGCTGACTACGGCGAGAGATACATCGATCAGCTCTCCGGCGGTCAGATGCAGAGAGTCGCCATCGCAAGGGCCATCGTAAACCGCCCGAGGATACTTCTCCTTGACGAGCCTCTGGGAGCACTGGATCTCAAGATGAGAAAAGAGATGCAGCTCGAGCTCAAGAGCATGCAGAGGGAACTCGGCATCACGTTCGTATACGTTACGCATGACCAGGAAGAGGCGCTCACGATGTCCGATACGATCATCGTTATGAAGGACGGCATCATCCAGCAGATCGGAACGCCCATCGATATCTACAACGAGCCCAAGAATGCTTATGTTGCTGACTTCATCGGCGAGTCCAATATCGTTGCGGGAACCATGAAGAAGGACTATGAGGTCACCCTTTCGGGCGGAATCACGTTCAAGTGCGTTGACCCGATGTTCAAGGAGTTTACCGAAGGTGTCCAGAACCTCGTTGACGTCGTTATCAGACCTGAGGACTTCTATGTTGATGAAGAGAAGGAAGGCCGCATTAACGGCACTGTCGAGTCTATCGTATTCAAGGGCGTTCACTATGAGATGCAGATAAAGTCGGACGACGGGATCCTTTGGATGGTCCAGAACGTTGACCCCTGCAAGATCGGTCAGCGCGTAGGACTTTATGTAGATCCGGATGACATCCAGATAATGAGAAGGTCAGAGCTTTCACCTGATTTCGGTTCATACGGGATCAAGAAGCCGGCTGAGAACGGCGCGGATGCATCCGCACCCGCAGCAGCGGATGCTCCGGCAGCAGGAGAATAAAAGTGGTAGCAGAACTTAAGTCAAAGATAAAGCTGATGCCTATTCATGCGTTCGTGATGATATTCGCGGCCATATTCTCGTTTGCCTCGATATTCATCCCGATGTTTCAGCTTTTCGTGCAGTATGTTCCCGTCAGGAACTACTCACTTTTCACGCTGATCCTTTCGCCTTACTACCAGTCTAAGCTGAGGAGCGGCCCGGTCGACCTGAATTTCCAGTCGTTTGCGGCCTGGACGTTTGTCGTTACCATCGTGATTGCGGTAGCGGCACTGACGCTTTCGGTCTCGTATCCTTTCTATGCGGATTCAAAGGGAAAGAAAAAGGCCGGATATTTCTCGGTCCTCGCTCTTTTCGCCACAAGGATCATCGTACATGCGGCAACTCTCTCCGGAATGGTTTCCGAGGAGATGATCAAGAACTGCAATCTTACGCCTGAGCGTCTTTACGTTGCACAGGGTTTCGCGGGCAACATACTTACGATCGTTGTCTTCATCGGTGCGGTTGCTGCTCTTTACGGCGGTCTCGGCCTTCGAATGAACTATAAGCTCTTTGCTTATCCTTATATCGTTTGGATCGTTCTTTTCACGATCCTGCCGCTGATCCTCATATTCTTCCGTGCTTTCTTCAAGCAGGCAGCGGGCGGCGGATATGAGTTCACGACTGCGGGATTCAAGATCCTTTTCGCGAACAAGACGGTAACCACGACGTTCTATGGTTTCAAGGTAACGCTCCAGGAATATTTCTCCATCTTCCTGAGGAGCTTTGACTATGCGGTCTGGACGACGATCGGATGCCTTATCTTAGGCTATCCGGTTGCCTATATCCTTGCATCGCGAGCGAAGAAGGCGCACTCGAACGGCTCGCGCCTTCTGCTCCTGTTCGTTCTTCCGATGTGGATGAACACGATGCTCAGGACATATGCGTGGAGAGCTTTTTTCGCTGAGACCGGCGTATTCAACACTATGCTTCAGAGCATGCACCTGATAAATGAGCCGGTCCTGTTCCTCAAGAACGAGATCCTCGCTGACATCGTTACCAAGCTCGTCATGACGAACGACTTCCTGCCTTTCATGATCCTGCCGATCTATTCGGTACTGGTCAAGATTGACGGCTCACTGTCAGAGGCGGCTTTGGACCTCGGTGCAAACCGTGTCCAGACATTCACGAAGGTAATTTTCCCGCTGTCTTTCCCGGGTGTCATTTCGGGAATACAGATGGTATTCATGCCTTCGCTCACTTACTACATGATCCCCGACATTCTCAATGAGGGTTCCAAGACGACCATCGGAAACACGGTCCAGAACTTCATCCTCAACGAGAGCTCAACATACAATCAGGCAGGAAACGTTCTGTCGCTCCTGCTCCTGATCTTCGTCCTCTTTACGATGGGCATATTACGTGGCCAGGATAAGGACGCGGGAAGCGGAGGTATGGCATTATGAGATTTCTTAAAAGACTCGTACCGGATATCTATCTTGCGCTGATACTGATATTCATATACCTTCCGATCGTCGTGCTCATCGTGTTCTCGTTCAATGCGATGCCGAAGTCATTTATCTGGGGAGGCTTTTCGCTCAGGAATTACGCGAGCCTGTTCTCGGGATCTGACGGAACCGGAATACTCGAGTCGCTCCTTGAGACTTTGAAGGTTGCGGCGGTCGCATCCGTTGTATCAACTCTGATCGGAGTAATAAGCTCACTCGGCATTGCATATCTGAACAAGAAGCTTCAGGGTCTCGTCATGACGATGACCTACGTGCCGAACGTAATGCCTGACCTTGTTACGGGCATCTCGTTCATGCTCTTGTTCTCGTTCCTCGGAGTCCAGAAGAGCGAGTTCACGCTTATCATGTCGCACATAGCGCTCTGCGTGCCGTTCGCGATCCTTTCGATCAGCCCGAAGATCAAGCAGATGGACAAGAGCCTTACGGAAGCTGCCATGGACCTGGGTGCCACGGGCTTCCAGACTTTAAGGCTTGTCATCATCCCGGAGATCATGCCGGGCATATTGTCGTCGCTGATGCTGACTTTCACACTTTCAGTCGATGACTACCTCATAAGCAACTTCAACGTTGACAGTTCCATCCAGACGCTGCCGATGATGATATACTCAATGGCCAAGCTCGGCGTCAACCCGAAGATGAATGCACTTACCACGCTGATCTTTGTGGTGGTCCTTGTCCTCATGGTGCTGTCGAACCTGTCATCTTTCAAGAAATCAAACAACAAGGTTAAAAGATAAAGGAGTGTAAGAAGAAATGAACATTAAATTCAAAAAGGTCCTGTCCACTGTTGTGACGGCGGGACTCATGGCTGCGATGGTGCTGTCTTTCGGCGCATGCCAGTCAAAGAAGAAGCTCATCATCTACAACTGGGGCGATTACATTGCAGAGGACACTATCTCAAAATTCAAGGCAAAGTTCCCTCAGTATGAAGTCGTTTACAGGACTTTTGAGACTAACGAGACAATGTATCCGAACCTTTCCAACGGTTATGACGTCATCATCCCTTCAGACTACATGGTATGCCGTCTTATCGAGGAGGACAGGATCCAGCAGATCGACTGGAGCAAGCTCCCGAACGTTGAGAAGAACATGGATCCCATGTTCCGCAAGGTAAAATACTGCGAGGATCAGAAGATCTCCGATTCCGTTCTTCAGTATGCCGTTCCTTATCTGTACTGCACCGTAGGTCTTGTCTACGATGCGAAGAAGGTCACGATCCCTGAGGGAACAACAGACCCGAAGGCCATCTGGGCTCCTCTTTTCGATGAGAGAAATGCAAATAAGGTCGGAATGTATGACTCGATGCGCGAGTCCATCGGCGTTGCACTCAACTATCTCGGATATTCCATCAACTCCATGGATGAGGCTCAGCTCAATGAAGCCAAGGAACTTCTCATCAAGCAGAAGGCAAATCTCCACCCCACATACGGTGTAGACAACCTCAAGGATAAGCTCGCTTCAGGCGAAGTCTCATGCGCAGTTGCATGGTCAGGCGACCACATCAACACGCTCGACAGGATCGAGGAACTCGGAAAGAGTGATGAGATCGACCTTCAGTTTGCTCTTCCCACAAATTCCAATTGGTCAGTCGACATGATGTGCGTTCCCACAAACTGCAAGAACTATCAGGGCGCAATGGATTTCATCAACTTCATGTATGATCCCCAGATCGCTCTCGAAAACTGCCAGTTTGTCGGCTATTCGACACCAAACGTTGCCACAAGGGCAATGCTTGATCCCGAGGTGGCAAACAACAAGTACTACTATCCTGATGAGGCTACATTCAAGACTCTCGAGTTCTACTACACATCCGACAAGATCGAAGAGAAGTACACAGAGCTCTGGAATACGGTCAAGGCAAGCGCGTAATCGGGTGCATATACCGATGACATACACAAAGAAGGGCTGTTCCGTTCGGAACAGCCCTTTTTCTTGTGTATCGTAAATGTGATCAGGAAAGCTTGTTGTAGTTATAGATGATGTCCGACACCATTCCGTTGGTAAAAAAGAATGTCAGATCGGTGTTTCCGGAAGTGTAGGTGATCGAATTTCCGTTGTCGGTGTACTTATGGCCGTAGGTCTTGAGGACGTCGTCGGCGTTTGCTCCGATGCCGATCCCTTCGGGTGTTACGGAATCACGGTTGGACAGGATTATCCTTGAGATGATGTATCTGCCCTCGGAATCGGGCCTTGCGTAGATGACGAAGTTTCTGAAGGTATAACTCCTTACGGTGACCTCGGTGCCTTTTTTGTCGACTTCCATGGAGTCTGCAATTTCAGGGTCTTCCGTAACGGAACCGAGAGTTGCAGCTGCGTCAGAGCCGGGCATGATGAGAATATTCTGGTATCTGAAAGCGTAAGTTGCTCCGGTCTTGGGCGTGGTGGGGGCAGCGATAACGTCGTCACCCGTGGAAGCCGTTCCGGAAACAGACTCTGAGGGCGGTGCGGGAGTGGTGGACTCATCGGTGCCGACCGTCATGATCACGCCGGCAGTCTCACCGTTGGAAAGGGTTACGGATGTACCCTTTGCGGGCTCTCCGGAACTGCACGCGCCGATGCCGAACGCCAGCGGGAAGAGGAGTCCGGTAATGGATATATTCAGTGCAAAGCGCTTAAATGCGCTGCTGTCAGGGGTATTCATGGTTAGAGTACTTTACTGGGCTGTGAAGAAGGTTCCGACGTCTTCCTGGTCGAGAATCCTCTCCAAGGTCTGTGAACCGGAACCGTCGGCAATTACGCCGCAGATGCCGTTCTCTGTTACTTTTTTCATGGCGGTGATCTTGGTCATCATGCCGCCTGTGCCGAGCCAGGAACCCTTGCCTTTGGTGATGTCGATCATTTCAGGTGTGACCTTTTCGACGTAGGAGATCCTCTGTGCATCGGGATTCTCGCGCGGATTGGAATCGTAAAGACCGTCAACGTCTGAGAGAATTACGAGCAGATCGGCTTTTGCGAGGCAGGCGACATCGGCTGAAAGCGTGTCGTTGTCTCCGAAAGTGCCGTTATGCATGATCTCTGTCGTGGAAACGGAGTCGTTCTCGTTGATGACGGGTACGATGCCCATCTCGAGCAGTGTTTCAATGGTGTTGGTTACGTTAGCGCGTGTGAGCTTGTCGGTGATGCCGTCCTTGGTAAGGAGGATCTGTCCGCAGCGGTATGAATACTCGGCAAAGCTTCTGGAGTAGGCATTCATCAGTTCGCACTGACCTACGGAAGCGATTGCCTGCTTCTCTCTTGTTGTTTCGGGACGCTTGGTGAGTCCCAGGTATCCGATACCGACACCGATGGCGCCGGAACTTACCAGAAGGACTTCTTTTCCGCGGTTCATAAGATCGGCAATGGACCTGCAGAGCCTGTCGATGCTTCCGAGGTTCATTTTACCGTTGTCGTAAGTAAGGGAGGATGTACCGACCTTAACTACAATTCTTTTCGCAAAATTGACTGCGACACGATCTCCGCCGTTAGTACTCAAAACCGCTTTCTCCTTGGTCTTCTGCCTGCTTTTTCAGCTGCCGGTCAAAGCGCGCATAAAAAGGCACAGTAAGAATACTCAATAATTAATAAAATTTCAAGGTGAATCAAATTTTATTGTCAAGGCTGCGGGGTCGGCGTAACGATCTTGACGGGCTGCTTGGGAGCACCTGTAGGTGTCGGGGTAGGACCCTGATGTACCTTGCACTCTTCCTTAGGATAGAGGTAGCTGCCCTTTACGAAATAATCCGACTTGACGGTCTTGGCATCCTTGCACTGTTCGTTCGGAGCCATTCCGGACTTGGTGCAGTAGCTTGCCTTGACTACTGTTGCGGGCTTCTTGAAGCTTGCGGCAGGGAGATTCTTATGGATGTTCTGCATGCAGTATTCCCAGATCCTTCCTGCGTTGTAGTAGTCGACCTTCGGGATCTTGGTCTGCTTGAGACGGTTGTCGTAACCGTACCAGACTGCGGCTGCGTAATAAGACGTGAAACCGCAGAACCACTTATCGTTGTTGTCTGATGTGGTACCTGTCTTGCCGGCTGCATCGATCTGCTTGCCCTTGGAATTCTTGATCTGTCCGCCGTATTTGCGGATCCATCCGGAAGTAACGACATCCTTGAGAATATCGGTAAGCAGGAAGCATGTTTCCTTGGAATAAACACGGTACTTGATGGGCTTTGCCTCGATTACGACCTTGCCGTCTGAATCGAGTACCTTCGTGTAGCCGTAAGGAGCAACGTAGGTGCCGCCGGCAGGGAAGGTGGCATAAGCCGCAGCCATCTCGAGAGTCGTCATACCCTTGGAGAAGCCGCCGACCGACTGTGAAGGATAAGCGCCTTCGGAGGTACGGTCGATACCGACCTGCTTGAGATACCACAGGGCAGTCTGACCGCCGACCTTTGTCCAGACTTCGGCAGCAATGGTGTTACGCGACTTGGAAAGGGCCTGACGGATGGTCATGGCACCTGCATAGTTACGCTCGTAGTTAACAGGCCATGCCTTCTTCGGGTTGTTGGGGTCAAGATAGACCTTGCGGTCGTTTACCATGGTGCCCGGAGCGATTATTCCGAGCTCTAACGCAGGACCGTAGGCTATGAGCGGCTTGATCGAAGAACCCGGGTTTCTGTATGTGGATACCGCACGGTTGAGCGAGAGGTTCATTGTCTTGGGACCGTACCCGCCCTGCATGGCTACTATCGCGCCCGTCTTGACGTTGATTACGACCATCGAGCCGTTTGGTTTCTCAGGGTACGCGGCAAGCGCTGACGGCTTGAGCTGGAACAGATTCTGGCTTTGGAAAGCGTGATCCAATACGTCCTGGACTGACTTCTCCATCGTGGAATAGATGTGATAACCGCGGTTATAAACGAGTGACGAGGCAAGGTTCTTGGAGATTCCGCGTGCCTTGGCCAGATCCGAGATGACCTCGGAGATGACATACTCCGTGAAATAGGAGTTGATCTGAACGGACTTTGTGTTGCGTGACTTGAATACGACCTCGGTGTTGAGAGCTTCCTGATACTCTTCCTCGGTGATCTTGTTCTGCTCGCGCATCATGCCGAGAATGATCCTCATACGTCTCAGGGCGTTTCTGCGGCCCGTCTCACGGAGAGGATTGTAGTAGGAAGGGCTCTTCGGCAGGCCTGCGAGGAGCGCGCATTCAGGAAGGGTAAGATCTCTTGCGTCCTTGCCGAAATAGTTCTGCGCTGCGGCCTGGATGCCGACATAGTTATTGCCCATCGGGGCAAGGTTGATATAGAGCTCCAGGATCTCGTCCTTGGTGAGATCCTGTTCAAGGGACATTGCAGAGAACCACTCCTGAACCTTACGAGAGGTGGAGTGCTCGTCCTGTCCGCTTATCAGCTTGACTGTCTGCTGGGTGATCGTGGATCCGCCGTATGTGGCCTTACCGCCGTGAGCAACGGCTGAAAGGACCGCACTGCCGATACGCTTGAGGTCGATGCCGGAGTGAGAATAGAAACGCTCGTCCTCAACGGCGATGATCGCTTCATCGATATATGTATGTCTTACGTCACTATATGAAACGAAGACTCTGTCGACGTTTTCACTGCCTGTAAGCTTGGCCATGACGTTGCCTTCGCTGTCGTAGACGAATGATGTCTGCGATTCCTCCGCGGAAGTGAGGTCGCCGATCGAAAGGGGCTTTGTGGTGGATGCGTAGCCCAAGAGCATTCCGGCGCCGAAACCGCCGAAAATGAAGCAGATGCAGAGGATAAATACTATGACTATCCTCACGATGTCCCAGATGAAGCCGCCTGCTTCGCGGATCCAGCTCCTGCTGAAACCTGCCTGTGTGGGCTTACCCTTGAGACGGTGTCTTAATTCATCGGCCAGAGCGCTGTTCTCAGGCTTTACCGGTCTTGTTGACCTTTGTTTCTTTTCGTTCCCTGCTGCCATGCAGTCCTCCTTCAAATTCTCCTAATTTTACCACGAGTCAGATATAATTAAATAAAAATGTGGGGCAAAAGGAGTGCAGGCGTTGGCAGAGCCGTTTGAAGCAGTGATCACGGGCCTTGATGAGGCCGGACGCGGAATAGGAAAGGAGCCTTCGGGCAAGACTTTCTTCTGCGAAGGCGTATTTCCCGGCGAAAAATGCCTGGTGCGCGAGATATCCTCTTCGGCGAGGTTTTCTGTATGTGAACCCGTATCGGTTATTGATGCTTCCCCGTCAAGAACAGCGCCTTTTGAACCTGACAGGCTCCTTTGCGGAGGACTTCCTCTGGCATCTCTTGCGTATTCCGCACAGCTTGAATTCAAGGCATCAAGGGTAAGGGAATGTCTTGAGCGCATCGGCCGTTTTGAAAAAGATTTCCTTGACCTTGTCATGCAGCCCATAGTGCCGTGTGACCCGCCGGAACGCTACAGAAACCACATGCAGTACGCAATTTCAGGAGGCCGCGTGGGCCTTCTGGCTTCAGGTTCTCACGAACTTGCGGAATACGACGGCGCGCTCATCGAATATAAGATATTCACTTTGCTGCGGGAAGCTCTCGAAAAGAGTTTTGAGAGGGCACCTACGAATCTTTTCGAAGGTCTTGTACTCCGTGCATCAAAAAGGACGAATGAAGTACTTGCCGAGTTTGTCAGCGGCAGCACCGCACCGCACGAGATAGTGATAAGAGACTGTTCTTCATATATAGAGGCAACAGGCATCGGCGCGCGTTTTGAAGAGATCTGCAACGCAAACGGATTTGTACTCAACGGATTACTGCTCAGGATCAGCCCTGATAAGGCTTCAAGGCGCACGCGCGGCGGCACGAGGGTGGTGCTTTCGGGAAAGGATCACTACGACGAGATATTTTGCGGAAGACGCATGAGAGTCAAGGCCGGATCGTTCTTCCAGGTCAACACCGAGCAGGCGGAAAAACTCGCGCAGCTTGCATCGGAGGGCTGCCTGGAAGCTTCTGTCATCTACGATCTGTACTGCGGATGCGGCACGCTCGGCATAGGAATCAAGAAGCCTGGGCAGAAGATCTTCGGCATAGAGACCGTCCCTGAAGCCATTGAATCGGCAAAGATCAACCGTTCTCTTGCGTTCCCTGACGGCGGATCGGAAGAGTGCTCATATATCTGCAAGGATGTTTTAAAGGCGGATATGGCATCTCTTATCAGGAGCGGAAAGCTTACCCGTCCGGATACGATAATCGTGGATCCGCCGAGAAAGGGAATGGATCCCGGCGTTATCAGCAGGATAACGGAGATCGCTCCTGAGACAGTGGTATACGTATCGTGCGACCCTGCGACACTTGCCAGGGACTTAAAGATCTTCGCGCGCAGCTACAGTATCGGAAAAGTGACCCCGGTGGATCTTTTCCCGCATACTCCGCACATAGAGACGGCCGTAATAATGAAACGTAAGCCTTAAGCCTGAACAGGGAGGGTAACGATGGAAAACAAAGAAGAGTTTCTGAAGCGCCGCATCATCGATGACATGTCAGAGGGTGTCATCATAATAAACTTTGACGGTGAGATCGTCCTTCTGAACCATGCTGCAGAGCAGATACTCGGCATGACACAGGGCGAACTGAAAAATAAGACCATCGCGGAGCTCATAAGCACAAGCGACGAGAAAGACGAGCTTTTCGAGCTGATCCTGGATGTTATCTATACGAGA
>JAFWQF010000057.1 GCA_017509205.1 Clostridiales bacterium
AAAGCGGACGGAAGAAATGTTGTCAGGTGTTTTAGGATATTTCCCTTGTCGATATAACTTCACACACTTCAACTTGAACTCTTTGCTGTAACGCATAAAAATACCCTCCTTGCTGTTGTCCAGCAAAGAGGGTACATATCAATATGCCGCCCTTATTAATTGACTAAATCTGAAGATGATATCAGCAGGTGTAGCCGGGCTTCTTGTACAGGCCGTCCATCTCGGGCGCGATCTGGGTGTCCCAGACCTTGGACTTCCAGTCGTCCTTTTCGATCTCTTTGATGGCGACGGAGACGGCTGACTCGTCGCAGCCCATCGATGCGGCAACGGCCTTTGTGACCTCCGCTGCACATTTAGCCTTAACTTCTTCGGACCTTCCGGGGTAGCATTTTATCTCAACGTGCGGCATGGTTTTCGCTCCTTTATATTCTTTGGTTTCGCATAGTATAATAATACAGGAAAATGCACCGGCAGAGGGTATAGATTATGTTTATAAACAAACTTAACCAGCTCTATAAACCCAAGAGGGTGCTTTACTATGTTCCCGCGACCGAGGCTGATGTTGACGCGTTTTACAAGGGCAGCGTAAAAGAAGAGATAGCCCGTCTTACAAATGCTTTCGGAACTTACGATTATCCCGGAGTTTTCTTTTTGAGCGAGGTCGAAGGACCGGTCATAGGCATTGAGTACAGGAAAGACGATGACAGGATCGAATATCCGCAGGGTCTTGAGTCTGTCGACATTGATGAGGCGTATTTCTATTCCATCGAGCTTGATAGTGATATAAAGCCCGATATTGCTTACATCAGGGATACCATAACGGAGATCTCGATGGCAGACGATGCCCACAGGCTGTATAGCAATCTTACGATCAAGAGTTCGCCTGACGTGATAGGCATTTTCTCTGACGGCAGGAAGATCAGGATCCTGTACGAGTGCGATCTCGTGGATGACATGGCGCGCGCGATCATTGGCAACGACATCGATTCCATGGATAAGGAAACACTTTACAAGGTGGCGATTTTCGATCCGATAACAGGTCACCATAACTGGTCTCATCTGGTGCCGTTCCTCGAAATGCCTGCAGACAGCGGCATTCAGGACTATGCGTTCGTCCATTTCGACATCAAGGCTTTCAGGGTCATAAACGAGGTGTACGGTCACATCGCGGCAAACGAGGTGCTCTGCAACGTCGTAAAAGCCATGAAAGAGGCTGACTTCGTTTACACGAGCGCGAGGTGTCACAACGACAACTTCGCGATGATAATCAAGGACATGCCCGAAGAGGAGGCCGTCAAAAAGCTTGAGGACTTCTTCGAAGGCATCTCGCATCTTAAAGATGACCCGAACTACAAGATCTTCTACAGGTGCGGTTTTGTCCCGATGAAGATGGCAATGCTTCTGGGCAACCGTGTTGCAGATGCGGGAAAACTCGCGCAGAAAATGGGTGTCAACCACAACAAGACCGACATCGTCGTTTACACCGAAAAGATGTACAGCGACAGCGTCTGGAGCAACTACATTAAGGCGTATCTCGACACGGCGATCGAAAACGATGAGTTCGTCGTTTACATGCAGCCGAAGTTTGATATCAGGACCGAGAAGATCAAGGGCGCGGAAGCCCTCATCAGATGGGATTACAAGCATAAGGAGTTTTTGGGTCCCGGCAGGTTCATTCCGTTCTTTGAAAAGGACGGCTCGATCGGAAAGATCGATGACATCGTCCTGCATAAAGTCTGCGCGGCTTTTGAGAAGTGGAGAAAAGAAGGGAAGATGCTCTATTCCGTATCAGCCAACCTTTCGCGCGACCGTCTTTACGACACGAATCTCGTAAAGCATCTGACTGAGATCGTTGATTCTTACGGCGTTTACCACGACCTGATCGATTTCGAGCTCACCGAGAGCGCTTCGTATGACAATACCGATCAGATGATCAGGGTCCTCAACGAGCTTCGTGACGAAGGCTTCAAGATCTCGATGGACGACTTCGGAACGGGCTATTCGTCGTTCTCGCTCCTTACGCAGATGCCACTCGATACGCTGAAGATCGACAAGAGCTTTGTAGACAAACTCGGCACGGACAAAGAGCAGATGCAGGATATCGCGGTAATCAGGCACATCATCTCGCTTGCCAAGGAGCTCGGATTCATTTGCCTTGCGGAAGGCGCGGAGACGAGACCGCAGATAGAGGCTCTTAAAGCTCTTGGCTGCGACGTGATTCAGGGGTATTATTTCAGCAAACCTATTCCGCTCGGGGAATACGAGAAGGAATATCTGGGATAAAGGAATTAAGGGGATAGAAAAATGGGAAACAGCTATTTACGCAGCAGGATAATCCTGATCATCGCACTTATCGTGCTGATACCGGGACTTGTAATGATCATTGTCCTTTCGATGGGCGGCAATGCCGGAGATACTGAACAGGCCCAGCGGATGAGGATGCAGGAATATGTCGACAAGTTCAACCAGAGGAATATTGATCTGATCTTTTACAAAAAGGATCCCATCGTTCCCGATAACCTTAAGGCAAGAAGAGTAAATGCACTTAACGATCAGGGACTGGCCATGAATCTTTATTCAGACAAGGCTTATCACGTCATAATCTTCGATGATCTCGACGGATCGCTTTCACTGAACGACCAGGATATCCAGAAGCTCAAGGATCTGCTCATCAATCAGCATTTCAGGGTCGTTTACCTCGGCACGATGCATTATAACCAGCTGGTTCAGGGCGAGATCCTCAATAAGGGCGCCAATCACAAGGACGGCACAAAGACTTACCTGACCTATTACAACCAGAACAAGATGCGCAGCACGGTCGAAGGCACTGCCTTTGCTGACGATCCCATGATGCTGCCCATAACCAGCGGTCTTACCGATGAGCAGAAGATCATTTACACGGTGATCGTTGATCTTGCCCACAAGGATCTTTACTGGACATAAGGCAAATGGATAAATCCGTTCAGAAGAAAATAAGCGTAACGCTTCCAGTCGTGATGGCCATAATACCGGCCGCTCTTACCGTTTTGGAAATGATCGGCATATTGCTCATGACTTTCGGAGGAAACGGGGGACGCACGCTCCCCGGGATCTTCGCGATCGGGGTTTTGGCTGTTCTTGGGTTGTTTTCACTGCCGTTCTTCTGCCTGATCTTTGAGATAGTCGGCCTTGTGTCTGCCATAAGGAGAAAGAGCAAGGTCATGATCGTGATCCTTGCGATAGAACTCGTGATCACGGTTTTGGCGGCTGTCTGCGCGGTAATTTTCTTCAAATTCGCGGTAAACGCCTGATCTTACGGCTGACGAAATACTATTTAACAATGTTATAATCTCCCTGATATTAAGGAACTTTTACATTTTTGGTCTTTGGGGGGAATTCTTGTGATAAAGCTCAAAAAGCCGGCTGCAGTGATCCTGACAGCCGTAATGATGCTGTCGTTCTGCAGCTGCAGTGAGGGAAAGGGAAACGAACAGCAGCAGTCAGGTGACGGCTATCATTTCCATTGGAAGGATTATGCTCTGTTTGAAACCGTAGGCGATTCGGCCAAGGTTGAACTGAAGGACGATTTCGCTGCGGCCGTAAATTACGAGTGGGCTTCCAAACAGAAAGAGGATTTCACATACCCCATTTCGTCTATAGGCGAGGTTAACAGAAAAGTCGTCCATAACAAAAGAGCCATGGTCGATGACAAATCCTTCCAAAACAAAAATATCGAGCTGATCCGCACCATGGACGGTCTTTACAATGACACCAAATATAAAGATTCACTCGGTGTTGAACCTCTCAAGAAGTATCTGGGATATATCGACGGCATCAAGACCCTGGATGACGTGACGGCCTACATGACCGACAATGCCAGGAATCCTTTTGCCGTTTCTCTCGTAGAACTGGACTATTATGAAAATGAGTCACTTGACGGTGAAGTGGCGCTGGATATCCAGCTGCCGTACCTGAGCCTCGAGAAACAGGAATACTACATTTCCATCTCAAATGACGGTCTGAAGAAAAAAGACACCAGGGAAAAACAGCTGCGCTATCTCTTTGAAAGATGCGGTTATGATCAGAAGGAGATCGACAAAGTCATTTCAGGAAGCTTCAGGTTTGAATCAAAACTTGCGAGCCTGGATTACTCGTATATCACGGATTATACGACCGTAAAGACAAGAGCTGAAGTCCTTGAGATGGCCGGCAATTATCCTTTTAAAGAGTTGCTCAACCATTATAAGATCACGACGTGTGACAATTTCATGGGCGAATTTGCGTTCCTTGATAAGCTGGAGAGCATCTACAGGCAGAACAATGTTGAGGACATGAAGGCGTATTTTAAAGCCGCCCTTGCCCTGAAATCGATACTGATACTTGATACGGATGCTTATAACTTCTATCAGGATTCCAATCTTGACCGTACAAACCAGTTTGCCAAGCGTATAGACAGGGAGCAGGACTACTATTTCTTTTATCTGCTCGGTCAGACACCCCTTACCGCTGCTGTTGACCAGGCATATATCGACTATTACTACGATGAGGCCACACATAAAGAGATCAAGGATTTCATCCGTCAGATCAAAGAGAAATACCTGATACTTATAGACTCCAACAAGAATCTTTCTGATGCGAGCAAGAAAGCGGTGCGCGAGAAACTGAGCAAGATGGGCGAAAACGTCATGCTCCCTTCCAACAAAGCGGATTTCTCGGACGTTGAACTGAAAACGAAAGAAGAGGGCGGATCGTTCCTTGATGCCATGGGCGAGATAAAGAGAAAAGGGTACGAGCATGTAGGAGAGATGGTCCAGACCCATCTTGGAAGATCGTTCTGGGATATCTATAACCCCGATCTTTCCACAACGGCAGTCGGAGCTTCATATTTCAGGATGCAGAACACCATCTATATCAAGATGGGCATTTTAGTTGACCCGATTTATAACCACGATGCCCCCATCGAAAAGAAACTCGGTTCTTTCGTGGCTGTCTTAGGTCATGAGATCTCCCACGCATTTGACGTAAACAACATCTCGATGGATGCGGACGGCAAGAAAACGGACATCGTTACGAAAGAGGAAATGTCATTTGTTCAGGACATGAAGGAACGCATACAGTCCCAGTTTGCGGGATATGAACCTTTTGAAGGGTGCGGCGGGTACAGCTCAGCGTGCGATGTTGCAGGCGAAGTCATTGCGGATGCAGAAGGCGTCAAAGTAGCCCTTATGATCGGCAAAGACATCGAGGGATTCAATTACGATCTTTTCTTCAGAAGCTACGCAGAATTCTGGCGCACCATTGAGACAAAGGCAAGACAGAAGGATGATGTCGCAAACGATGAGCACCCGCTGGACTACTTAAGGATCAATTACACGATGCTCCAGTTTGATGAATTCATTGAGACTTACGGCATTAAGCCGGGTGACGGAATGTATATGGATCCCTCGCAGAGGATCCTTATCTGGTGAGGTGCCTTATGACTGAATTGATTAAAGAAGAGATACTGACAACGGTAAAGAAGAAGAGATTTGTTATCCTTACTGCACTCCTGTTCATCTTGGCGATCGTTGAGACTGCCTTGTCAAAGGCTGATCCCTGGAATGATCTTGTATACTTTTTCGCGATGCAGGATTATATCCAGACCGCATTCACTCCGATTATGGGGCTCATCCTGATACTTTCCGTGTACCGCAAAAAATACACGAGGACATCGATCCTTCAGGTCGAGGAAAAGGGCCTGAGAAGATCTCAGGGGGTCATTGCGAGAACGGTATCGGGAAGCGTAATACTGCTTTGCTGCTATGTGTTAATGGCATTGTTCATAATAGTTCTCGGACTGATCTTCGGTGCGCACTTATCTTCGCAGCAGACGGGTATGCTGATGTTAAGGCTCCTGACAGATTTCCTGGCAGCCGTTGCAACTTACGCAGGATCGCTGTTCTTCCTGTATCTGTTCGCGTTCCCGGCTTTTCCCATGGTCTGGTACTGCTTTTTCACATTCGCAGCTTATCTGATGTTAGGCAGCTTTGTAAATTCTATTATATACCGCGTCTGCAACATCATAATCCCGAAGCCGGACATGGATGTTTTCTACACGGGTCTCGTCATGTCCTCTTTCAGGTGGGAATGCCTGCTGTTCCTTATGGGCCAGATACTGATCCCGCTGCTTCTCACAATCCTTGTCTTTAAGCTCAAGAAACTGAAGGAGAAGAAGGCTCCGGAAGAAGAGGAAGCGGCCGTTCCCGCTCAGGCATCCGAAGCAGAAAACGCGGAACAGACCTGATTTCTACAAGTTGTTTACACAATAATAAAGAAAAGATAATGCCCGCGTGGGAAGATTATAGTATCTGATACTTTGACCGGTCTGCCCGGAGGATGCCATCAAGAACGGCATAATCGAGAAGTCCGGCCGCGTATCCGAAGACCTGAACAATCCGTTTAAACTCAGCGTCAGCGTGGGTTATGTTGTCATCGACTCCGGCAACAATCTCGAAAACGATGAATACTTCCGCAT
>JAFWQF010000058.1 GCA_017509205.1 Clostridiales bacterium
AACTCAATTCTTAGAATTGAAAAGGTCCGTTTTACTTCAAGTTTTGCATTCTATTCAATTTTCAAGATCCGCGCCTTTTTGCGGTTTTGCAGACTGTTTTTCAGTAGCCGTTCCGCAAAGTGCTTGTAAAGGATATAACACGCGACAGGTATTGTCAAGCAGTTTTTTGAGAATTTTGAATTATTTTTTTGCGGCGTCCCAAAACGCAGTAAATCAGGTTATTTCCCAATGTTGGGTTTACGCCTCTTCGCCATTCTCGTGCGTCCGTGCTTAAGGTTATTTACACGTATCATAAGAACAATGTTCATTATTATAATAGCGAGCATGATCACACCGATCGTAACTGACACTCCTGTGTTCTGTTTTACGAACAGAATAAGCGGAGGATACTTGGCCATCATCTCCTCCTGAGTCTCAGGTGCGGGAGTGGGCGTAGGTGTGGGGGTGGGTGTTGCGGGATAGTAGTCCGCAGGTTCCTTGCCGGGTTCCTCAACGCCGTCATACTGAGGCTGCTGGTCAGCAGGAGCATTTACGGACTTATAGTCACCCGTATTACCGTATACACGCTCTACCGGATCGTTCTTCCAGCATGCGAGGTTGCCGTAAGCGGTTACCGATGCGACATACATCGTGAGATAGAACTGATATGCAGGCGGAACGTTGCAGACCGTGACCATCAGATCGTGGCCGTTCTTACATACCGTATATAAAGTAAGGCACTTGCCTGCCTGGGATGTGGTTCCCGTCTTTCCTCCAATGATCGCAGCAAGATGGGAATCTCCGCCGTTGGCCGTCTTTGTGGCGAGCCAGGGATCATAAAGAAGGTTATTTGAGTTCTTAACATAAGACCAGGGTTCTGCCCTGTGACGGTTCGTTGCCTTGAACACGTGAGACGGAGCGCTGATGAGCTTATTGAACTCAGGGATGTCCGTTGCTGCCGCCATCATCGTGCACATGTCCTGTGCGGTGATGTAGTGGTTGTCGTCATGCAGACCGCAGGCATTGGTGAAATGAGTGCCCTTGCAGCCGAGCTTCTCTGCCCTGAGGTTCATCAGAGCAGCGAACGCCTGTATCTTTTTGGAATTGAGGATGTTCTCCTTCGTGTCGTGAAGAGTATCGGTAAGATACTTTGCGTTGACGCCGTCCTGATTGACTGCCTCACCGCCTTCAGGGAACTTCTCAAAGAATGCCTCAACGCATCCTTCCGCAAGAACGTTGGCCGCATCGTTTCCCGAAGGAAGCATGAGACCGTACATCAGCTCGCTGACCTTGACCTTCTCGCCTTCCTTAACGCCCATCAGGGATGAATCGTTTCCGAGGCCTTCGAGAGCCGACTTGGATACGGTGAGCTTTTCATCCGTATCAAGGATCTCGAGGCTTAACATGCAGGTCATTACCTTAGTCATGGACGCGGGATAGCACTTCTCGTCAGCCTTCTGGCCCATGATGATCTTCCCCGCCGTCTTATCGTATACGCAGTAAGACTGGCAGTGAACATCCTCCAGTGCGGGGACATAGATCTCAGGCTGGCCGACATCAGCGCTGACCGACAGTGCCGGCAGCTGCAAAGTGAGCGCCAGAACCGTCGTAGCGGCTATGATGAATGCCGATAACCTGCGGAAAGCTTTTATCATACTTCTTCGTTACCGTTGTCTTCGCCTGCCTGAGCGTTTGCGTCAGCAGGTTCACCTTCTGCAGATGTTTCTGCAGTTGTCTCAGGAGCGCCTTCGCCTTCTGCGGGCTCTTCCTCTTCTTCCTCACGGTCGGTCAGAGCGAAGTCAACGATGGTCGCGTTCTTAGCCTTCATGAGTCTTACGCCGGAAGTAGCTCTTGAGAGAGTCGGGATCTCGGAAGCGGATACTCTGATGATGACGCCCTGGCCCGTGATGATGAGCAGGTCGTCCTCGTCAGTAACGGGAACCGTGCCGATGAGGCGTCCCGTCTTCTCGCTGACCTTGTATGTGATGAGACCCTTACCGCCTCTGTTCTGGCTTCTGTAGTCGTCTGCCTTGGTCCTCTTGCCGTAACCGTTCTCAGAGATAACGAGGATCTCCTTCTCGGGATTGACAGGCTCCATGCCTACAACGACATCGTCATCATCGAGCTTCATGGCACGCACGCCTGATGCAGTACGGCCCATGTCACGTGCATCGTCGGAGTTGAACCTGATGGCCTTACCCTCAGCACTGACAACGATGACTTCCTGGCCTGCGGACGTGAGCTTGACGGAGACGATGCTGTCGTCTTCCCTGAGCCTTGCCGCGATGAGACCGTTCTTGTTGATGTTCGCATACTTGGAAAGAGCAGTCTTCTTGATGACACCCTGTCTCGTGACCATCGTGAGGAAGAGATCCTCATTGTCGAAGTCGTCTACAGGAATGACGTTATGGATGGACTCGCCCTCCGCAAGCTTCAGAAGATTTACGAGAGCCGTACCCCTTGAGGAACGTGAAGTCGTCTCGGGGATCTTGTAGCCCTTGATCTTGAATACCCTGCCCGTATTGGTGAAGCAGAGCAGGAACTTGTGGGTGGTTGTCGTGATGATCTTCTCGACATAGTCCTCTTCACGCGTGGACTGTCCGGAGATTCCGCGGCCGCCCCTGTGCTGAGCCTTGTATGTCGAAACGAGCTGACGCTTGATGTAGCCCATGTGTGTGAGGGTTACGACGATGTTCTCCTCCTGGATAAGTGACTCGTCATCGATGTCGTCGAACGAACCGTAAACGATCTCTGTGATCCTCGGAGTAGCGTACTTGTTCTTGATGGCAATGAGCTCGTCCTTGATGATGGAATCGAGAAGGACCTTGTCGCTCAGAACCTTGTGGAAGTATTCGATCTCTTCCGTGAGAGCCTTGATCTCAGCTTCGAGCTTCTCGCGCTCGAGGCCTGTGAGACGTCCGAGTCTCATATCGACGATCTGCTGAGCCTGCTTGTCGGAGAGACCGAATCTCTCGCACATGCGCGCCTTAGCTTCAACTTCAGTTCTTGAAGATCTGATGATCGCAATGATCTCGTCGATGTTGTCGATCGCGATAAGGAGACCTTCATCGATGTGACGCTTCTGTTCGTCCTTCTCAAGGTCGTACTGTGTACGTCTCGTGACTACGTCTTCCTGGTGGTTGATGTAGTAATAGAGAGCATCCTTAAGGCCGATGAGCTTAGGCTCGAGCTTGCCGTTCGCATCAGGAACCAGCGCGAGCATGTTTGCGCAGCAAGCTTCCTGCAGTGAGCAGTTCTTGTAGAGCTGGTTGAGAACGACTTCAGGATTTGCATCCTTCTTGACGTCGATAACGATACGTACCTGCTCGTTACGGTCGGATTCATCCCTGATGCCGGTGATGCCTTCGACTTTCTTCTCCTTAACGAGGTCAGCCATCCTCTCGATGAGCCTTGCCTTGTTTACGCAGTAAGGAATGTCGTGAACGATGATCCTGGTCTTTCCTGCGTGGTCCTCGATCTCGGCGTGAGCACGTACCATGATACGGCCTCTGCCCGTCGTGTATGCCTCGCGGATTCCGGATGTGCCAAGGATAGCGCCGCCCGTCGGGAAGTCAGGTCCCTTGATGACGGTCATGAGTTCTTCAACGGATACCTCAGGGTTCTCGATCATCATGACACAGCCGTCGATGACCTCGCCGAGGTTATGAGGAGGAATGTTGGTAGCCATACCTACCGCGATACCGATACCGCCGTTTACGAGGAGGTTCGGGAATCTGGAAGGAAGAGCGATAGGCTCCATCTCGTGCTCGTCGAAGTTGGGTCTGAAATCAACGGTGTTCTTGTTGATGTCACGGACCATCTCGAGCGCGATCTTGTCGAGCCTTGCCTCCGTGTAACGGTAAGCAGCCGGCGGGTCACCGTCTAAGGAACCGAAGTTACCGTGACCGTCTACCAGCGGGTGTCTCAAAGAGAAGTCCTGTGCAAGTCTTACCAAAGCATCGTAAACGGATGCGTCGCCGTGGGGGTGGAAACGTCCTAAAACGTCACCGACCGTGGTAGCGCACTTACGGTAAGGCTTGTCAGGTGTGAAGCCCTGTGTGAACATCGAATAGATGATCCTTCTGTGGACAGGCTTCATACCGTCTCTGATATCGGGGAGCGCACGGTCAGAAATGACCGACATCGCGTAATCAATAAAGGATTTCCTCATCTCACCGTCGAGATCGACAGGGATGATCGTTGTCTGTTCAGACTTGAAGGCCTGATCCATGTCAGCTTCCTGCTGTATTCTGATCAGCTTCTTATCTTCACTCTCAGCCATTTGTTACCTCCGATTGTCACTGCAGAACATAGGGCTGCAGTCCGTCAAATTTCCATACTGCGTTATTATAACATAACTATTAATAATTCGCGCACGCGTAAATATTATAATAAATAGGCACTGAATATCAGGACATTTTTCGGCAAGTTTGCG
>JAFWQF010000059.1 GCA_017509205.1 Clostridiales bacterium
AAATCTCTGATATTCATTGCATCACTCTCCGTAAATAATCTTGCGATGATCAGCATTGGAAAAATCAAGTTTCATAACACTGCCATGACAAACTGCTTCTTGAAATCAGCAGACACATCTATATCAATATGAGAGATCATATCACCGAATGCATCTTCAAGATACCCCGAAAAGTAGCGCGTAAAGAGCTTTTCCGACTCTCCGTACATGATCGAACTGATGTTGTCTTCATGATCTTTGATGTGCCAGAGAATATGCTCAAGCAATGCCTTCAGTTCCTCGTGGTTGGCCGAGAAATCGTGACTCTTCTCAGGCATGAGCGATTCGGAGAAGACATGAGTGAACATCTCATCACACATCTGCTCGAGGAGCTGGTCTTTCGTCTCGAAATGAGAATAGAAAGTGCTCCTTCCGATATTGGCTTCATCGATGATCTCCTGCACCGTTATATCTTCAAAACGCCGCTTTCTCAGCAGCTTTGTAAGCGCATCGTATATCGCCGTCCTGGTCTTCTGCTGTCTTCTGTCCATCTTCTTTTACCGTACATTTTTGCCGAAATGTTCAATAACTGACATATCGCAAAGTCTGATTATTGTTTGCTCATACAGCTGATTATACCATTTTGCTGAACACAGTGTTCAGAAAGTGACGGATATGAATAACAGTAAAGCGATCAGATACGCAATATACGCGGCATTGCTCTATGCGGTAAGCACTCCTTTCTCCAAACTCCTCATGGAGAAGATCCCTCCGGTCTTCATGGCGGGCCTGCTCTATCTCGGAGCCGCGGCCGGCATGAGCATAGTTACTTCCCTGTCCCGTGGCAGAAGCAAAGAGAACTCATCTTTTACCCACAGCGACCTGCCCTATCTCATTCTGATGGTCGTGCTGGACATCGCGGCTCCGATCCTCCTGATGACGGCTCTGAAGAACTCTTCGCCCGAATCTGTATCCCTTCTTAACAACTTCGAGATAGTCGCCACATCCCTGATCGCGCTGCTCATCTTCAAGGAGAAGATATCGCCCCGGTTATGGATCGCGATCGTACTGATAACCGCCGCAAGCATCCTGCTCTCCTTAAGCGACATCACTTCGTTCTCCGTATCGGTCTATTCGCTCCTGGCCCTGCTCGCCTGCTGCTGTTGGGGACTCGAGAACAACTGCACAAGGAAACTCTCGAACAGGGACCCGGCAAGGATAGTGATAATAAAAGGGTTTGGCTCAGGGACGGGTTCTGTCATCGTGGCGCTGATATCGGGAGATCGGCTCACGCTCACGCCTTATATACTGCTGGCGCTGCTCCTGGGCTTTGTCGCTTACGGTCTCAGCATCTACACATACGTCTATGCACAGCGCTACATAGGAGCCGCCAAGACATCGGCATTCTATGCCCTGGCACCGTTCATGGGAGCGCTCATTTCGCTTGCGCTGTTCCCGAAGATACCGGCACTGCTGTTCATCATCTCATTCGTGATAATGGCACTGGGCGCATTTCTGGCTATTGAAAAAGAAAGGACTTAAAACATGGAAAAGAGAGATTTCAAATTCGACAAGAGAGCTGACAAATACGACGATCATTTTGAAGGCAGGATGTCACGCAGGTTCTATGAGCTGCTCTACAGATACACCGGCCTGAAAAAAGGCGACAGGGTCCTTGATGTGGGCTGCGGAACAGGCACGATCCTAAAAACATTCAGTGAGTTCGAGAACATAGAAGGACACGGAATAGACGTCGAGCCTCAGATGCTTTCTGTTGCGCGCAGCAAATGTCCTGACATGGATATCAGAGAATGCTCCTGTGAAGACACACCTTACGGGGATTCTTATTTTGACACTTTAACCGCATGCATGGCATATCATCATTTCCCTGATAAAGATGCTTTTGCGAAGGAAGCTTTGCGCCTCCTGAAACCGAACGGCAGATTATACATAGCAGATCCCGCCTTTCCTCATCCGGTAAGAAAAGCACTTAATCTTATGTGCCGTAACATCAACGGCGAATTCTTTTCATCGCAAGAGATGAGATCAAGATTTGAAAAGCAGGGCTTCCGTTATATCGGCGTGCAAAAGGACAGATATGCACAGCTTGTTATTTTCGAAAAGCCATGCTCCAACTGAAAAGATCACCCAGTGCATCTTCTGTCGCTACGGGCTGCCAATTCATTTCCATAAATTCACGTAATAACAAACGCTTAGTTTCGATCATTTTCTATTCCTCTGATTTTCATCATCAGATAGCAATTGATCCCCTGTTTATAAAAGTCAGGAAGTTCTCCAACACATTTATATCCCAGGTTTTCATATAATTTCCTTGCTCTTGGATTAAAGTCATCTACAGTTAAAAAGTATTTAGCCCGAGGCTGATCAGAAGCATTATCCTCGAAAAATCTCATAAGCTGTTTCCCGATGCCATGACTTCTGTATTCTTCTTTAACTGCAATAATATGCAGATACGGGTAACTTCCAAAGACACCTTTTGTCATGTAGTAGATAAACCCCAGACATTTTCCATGTTCATCCAACGCAACATATACGTTGTTTTGTGCCACTGCAT
>JAFWQF010000001.1 GCA_017509205.1 Clostridiales bacterium
CCGCGCATGATCATATATTCTCTGAACCCCACGGACAACACGTTGATCGATACTCTCTGCGGATGTTTCAACGACGGAAGCATACCCGGCAAGATCCAGCATGGTGCTGCCTGGTGGTTTAATGACAATCTGGTTGGCATGGAAGATCACTTAAGATCTCTCTGCGCACAGAGTCCCCTTCCCTGTTTCGTGGGAATGCTCACAGATTCAAGGTGTTTTCTTTCCTATACAAGACATGAATACTTCAGAAGGATATTCTGCAATTTCTTAGGTACAGAGATAGAGCGCGGAAGATTCCCTTATGACAAGCGCATCCTCAAAGATCTCATTGAGCGTGTATGTTATAAAAACTCACGCGACATGCTTTCCGGTAGATAATCTCATCTGTTGTTGGATACATGAAAACTCTCACGACATCTGATCCGTGAGAGTTTTTTATTTGTGAAAATGGGCTGCTCCATTTCGGAACAGCCCTTTTCTTTGCTACAAAAGATTTAGGGGAAAACCAAATTATGTCTTCTTGTAGAGTTCAGCATAGAGATCTTCGAGGCCCTTCTGGTTGAGACCTTCGCATGACTTCTTGTACTCATCCCACTGCTTCTCGATATCAGCCTGTCCTGTTACGAACTTCAATGTCCATGCATTTACGTTGCTGATGAGAGGTGTAGCGATCGTGTTGATCTGCTCATTCTGATCAGGTGTAGGGAAGATTGCCGGAGGCAGAGGAAGCCCTGTTCTGTCAGCAAGATCACGGTTGATGTAATCCTGAACGGGAGGAATGAGGTTGTCAGACATCTCTGCAATAGTTCCGCCGTACCAGAAGTTACCGCCTGCATAACCCCACTGGAGTCTGATGTCGGTAAGAGTCTTTTCCTTGTTGTTTCCATAGCCGAGACCTGAGCAGCAGAAACCATCCTTAAGCGTCTTTCTGCCATTAGCGTCCTCAGTATAGTGAACATCCTTAACGCCCCACTTTGTGAGATCGTAAGCTTCGTGAGAATAGAAGAGCCAGTCAACAAATCTGAGCATCTGGATGAAGCCTGCCTCACCGAGGTCATCGAGAGCCTTCTTGGAGATCATGACACCATTCTCAAGTCTTGCAGGATCAACAGAAGAATAGTTGTTTACGCCTACAGGAAGAGTGAGAACATAGTTCTCATACTTGCCTTCGCCAAGCTGCTTTGTCATGTTCTCTTCATATGAAGCAAACTGACCCTGGTTGACGGACATGATTGCTGTCTTGCCGTTGTAGTACTTGGATGTAGCTGTGTTGTCGTCCTGTGTGAATGTCTCGGGATCAAGGAGACCTTCCTTAATGAAGCTGTTAGCTACCTTGAGGAATTCCTTGTATGCGTCTGTTGTAGGTGAGAATATGAACTTGTCCTGTTCCTTGTTGTATCTCATGCCGTTTCCGATGTTCCAGCCGGCATTGCAGTCATAAGTTGCTGCCATAACACCTAAAAGGTTACCGCCGCTGCCCTTACCGGACTCAGTTCCGCACCAGAGGTCAGACCAGATATAATCCTTCTCTGTGCACATCTTCTGGGAAACCATGTAAGCCTTAACCTTCTTGAGTGCATCACGGAACTGATCCCATGTCCATGTCTTCTGAAGTGCAACTACGTCAACACCGGCTTTGTCCCAGATATCCTTTCTGATAACGAAAGAATAGTTGATGAGGTTCTTTTCCTTCATGCCGGGAAGCTTATAGTACTTACCGTTTGATCTTGTGATCGTCTGGATATCCTTGGAGAGATCGTACTTGTTGTAGAACTCCGTATAATTAGGCATGTACTTTACATAGTCAGAAATAGGTACGATGGCTCCGCCGTCAACGAACTTGGAATCATCATAGATCTTAGGAATGATATAAGCAGCATTGCCGGCCTGGATATCGAGTGTGATCTGATCCATGTAGTCGTTGCTGTCGTATGACTTAAGATCAAGAGTAACGTTTGTCCTCTTCTCGATCTCCTTGAAGATGCCCTCTGTCTTCCATGTCTCAACATACGGATACCAAGATGCATCACTGAAGAACATGGTATAGGTTACGGGCTTTTCAGCCTTGAATGTCTTTCCCAGACCGAACTCGTAAGGTACTTTTTCTTCAGATGCACTTGTCTCGATCTGACTCGGAAGAGTCGTGATCTCTGAAGTCTGTGCTGCACCGCCGTTACATGCTGCCAGGCCGGAAAGCATACTGATAGCAAGACCGACAGATGCAACTTTTGTAAGTTTTGTTGTCTTCATAATTGCTTCCTTTCTTTTTTGTTTTGTATTGCCTTGGGGTTTCCCATTTAGCACAAGATCACTCTTTTACGCCGCCGAGCATCATGCCCTGCACGTAGTATTTTTGTATTGCCGGATAAACGCAGATAATGGGCAGGACAGTAAGCACCATAGCGCATGACTTGATGTTTGCTGTCATGTTCTGCGCATCGGGTTCGTTTGCGCCGGCGCCTCTGATGATCGTCTGGAGGAAGTATGCGACAGGCCACTTTGCCTTATCCTGCAGATAGAGTTTTGCGTTGAACCAGTTGTTCCAGTACATGACTGCATAGAAAAGAGTCATTGTCGCGATGATCGGTGTGGAGAGCGGCCTTGCAATGTGCCAGAAGACACCCCACTTATTCAGTCCGTCAATCTCACCCGCTTCTTCAAGATCTCTCGGAATGCTCATGAAGAACGATCTCATGAGGATTACATAATATGTGCTGATTAGCATCGGAAGGATGAATCCCCACATGGAGTTTTTAAGTCCGAGCTTGAGCATCAGGACGTAGTTTGCCATAAGTCCTCCGCCGAAATACATCGTGAAGATGATGAACGGTGAAAGGATCTTATTGATCCTGAGCTTCGGCTTTGAAAGCGGATAAGCAAGGATTGCCGAAAAGAACAGTGACAAAACGGTTCCGATGAAAGTGTAGATTATAGTGTTCAGATAGTATCTCAGGAACTCGTAATCATTACGGGTAAGGATATACTTGTATGTTTCAATATTGAATCCCTTGGGTACAAGTCCCGTGTAACCTTCTATGATCGCCTGCGTGGAAGTGAAAGACTGCGAGATAAGATAAAGGAACGGATAGAGCGTTGCGACCGAAACAAGGATCATTATTATCGTGTTGAACACGGTAAAAACTCTGTATCCGGCAGATTCCCTGATCTTGTTTTTCGGATTATGTGCCTTGATATCTTTCAGATCTAGTTTTTCTTTTTCAATATCACTCATGACATTCACCTCTTACCAAAGACTCGTATCCGCGACCTTGCGCGAAACAAAGTTTGCGACAGTAAGAAGGACGAGATTGATGACGCCTTCGAACATACCGACAGCCGTTGCGAAATTGATGCTTCCGGACTCGATACCCATACGGAAAACGTAAGTCGATACGATATCACTCGTCTCGTAAGTCAGAGGGCTGTAAAGAAGATATACTTTCTCGAAAGCTCCGCCTGAACCTACAAGTCCGCCGATATCGAGTATGAGAAGTGTTGCGATCGTGGGTAATATACAAGGTATGGTAACGTGGATAACCTGCTGGAAATGCGTCGCGCCGTCAACGGTTGCAGCTTCATAAAGCGAAGGATTGATACCCGACATTGCAGCAAGATACAGTATCGTTCCCCAGCCTAGGCTCTGCCATACGCCTGATGCAACGAATATCGTTCTGAACCATTCTGCCAAAGCGATAAAGCTGATCTTCTCACCGCCGAGTTTAGCGATAACTTCATTGATAGGACCGCTTGTTGAAAGCAGTTCTTTGATCATGCCGCATACGATGACCATTGAGATGAAGTGAGGAAGATATGAAACTGTCTGTACGAATTTCTTCCAATGAAGATTCCTGATCTCGTTTAAGAGAAGAGCGAATATAAGAGTCAAAGGAAATCTGAATAAAAGATAAAGCCCGTTAAGGATCAGAGTATTTGAGAAAGCCTGCCAAAAAGGCTTGCCCGTAATAAACTGCCTGAAATACTTTAATGTAAGCGGGCCTTCACCGAAAATGCTTCCGCCTGATGCATATTTGCGGAATGCAAGTATATTTCCGAACATCGGAATATATCTGAATATCAGATAATAAATAACAGGGATAACAACCATGACATAAAGCTGCCAGTTAACACGGAGATCCTTGCTGAATCTCTGGCCGAGTGTCAGTTTTCTAGGTGACCATTCTTCTGACTGTTTGAGCCCGGTATTTTCTTCTTTCTCACTCATTCCGTTTCACCCTCTCAGAACTTATGAAGTCAAATACAATCGTTTTGCTCTTGCATACTTGTATGTTAGTTGACTTGCATTGAGATTATCACCACATTGTCGATATGTCAAGATGTTACTAGACTAGAATACTAGGATTTGTGCAATGAGAATAAAGGATTATGGCAACTGACGATATCTGCCATTCTAGTTAGCAATCGTTTGCTTTTTGATCTTTTGACTTTTATACTGACACCTGAAGGGATCTGAACCGATGAAAAAATCTTTTGATCACATAACAAACGGATGGATGTACAGGACCGCAAAAGCTGTCGGAGATGTAGTTGTCATCTCTGCTCTTTTTCTTGTATTCTGTCTTCCCTTTTTCACCATCGGCGCATCTGCTTCCGCTCTCTATTACACCGTTTACCGCAGATATCAGAAAAAGTCTGATGAGATCACAAAGGATTTCATGCGTGCACTTAAAGACAATCTGAAGCACGGGATCATAATCCATATCATCTATTCGTTATATAGTGCTGTTGTTGGATTCAATATCTACTTTTCACTTTTCGGGTTCAACGGATTGAAGCTTCCCGAATGGTACACGTTTATCGCTTTTATTCCGGCGCTTCCGCTTGTCTTTTCTTTTCCGTATATATATCCGCTTGTTGCCAGGTTCAGTAATTCGATCAAGGAAACAATCAAAAACAGTTTTACTCTTTGCATGATCAGCTTTCCGAAGTTCCTTCTGATCTGGCTTATATTTTTACTGGCTTTGGGAATATCAGTTGTTTTCCCTCCTTCAGCACTGCTCACTCCGGTAGGAGCTGCTTATCTGATACAGATGATCACTGAAAAGACTTTTGAATCTGCGATCATCATGAGCAATTCACGCGCTGAAAGCGAAATAACAGAAAACGGGGATACTGAAAATGAGTGAATATTATAATCTGATCCAGATAATAGCAGGGATTGCAGCTGTTGCGCTTATCTTCACCGGAGTCTTGCTCTCAGTAAAAAAACTGAATCCGGAAAGATACGAGACAATTCCCGTCAAGTCAACCGTTATCTCAACCGCATTCATAGCAGCCGGTCTTCTCTGTTATGCCATAGTCAAGACCTGCACAAATCTGACTGTTGTCACTGAAGAACATTATGACGTCAGCACCATATACTTTGCTTCGCTTGTCGAAGTTATCAAGATGTTTGGATTTATCATTTTCGTTCCCCTGCTCTTCAGACTTTTCAAACCGAAAACCAAAAAGAAGGAGAATCCGGAAGAAGAGATTACCGGGGAGTAATACTCTTTTCGCTTTTTTGCAAGGCTGACAAATCAATAACTTCTCCCCTGTTTAACTGAATTTTGGCGGGTGTTTTCATGACTGCCAAGGGATAACATTTACATATGTCACAATCTATTGACAAAATTCAAGCCTACTAGTATGCTAGTTAACAAAAATAGAGTTGATTATTGTAGCAGCTCTCTTTCATTATATATTCGGGGTGTTATTACATATGAAATTGGTATTGCGGTGGTTTCCTTACGGTGATGACAGCGTAACCCTTAAACAGATCAGACAGATACCCGGTGTCAGCGGTGTTGCCACACACCTTACAAGGATCCCTGTCGGAGAGATCTGGACATCTGATGAGATAGATCTGGTAAAAAACGAGATCAACTCATATGGTCTTGAGATGGAAGTCATCGAGAGCCTTAACATTCACGAAGATATAAAGAAAGGTCTTCCCACGAGAGACCATCTCATCGAGAACTATATCATATCCATGAAGAATCTTGCCAAGGCAGGAGTAAAATGCATCTGCTATAACTTCATGCCGGTAATGGACTGGTACAGGAGCAACCTTGCTAAAGAACTCCCCGACGGAAGCAACACGATGGCATACAGCCACAGCGATGCAGTCAAGCTCACTCTTGAAAAGATAACCTCGTCCATGATCGACGGCTCTCATAACTTCAGCCTCCCCGGATGGGAACCTGAAAGATTCGGTCAGATGGCAGAAGACATCAAGTTCTATCAGAACATGTCTTCTGAAGAATACTTCAGGAACATCAAGTATTTTCTGGATGCCGTCATACCTGTTGCCGAAGAATGCGACATCAATTTCGCCGTACATCCGGATGATCCCCCGATGCCTCTTTTCAACCTTCCAAAGGTAGTCAACAGCAAAGAATCCATAGATACATATCTTAACCTCAACACATCAAAACGAAACGGTCTTACTCTCTGCACGGGAAGCCTCGGAGCAGGCATCCATAATGACGTTGTAGATATCGCAAAGACATTCACTTCGCGCGGCAAAGTCCATTTCGTTCACTTGAGGAATGTTAAGCATGAGACAGAAACCGACTTCCATGAATCAGCGCATCTGTCTTCCTGCGGAGATCTCGATATGTTTGCGATCATCAAAGCTCTTTACGACAACGGCTTTGACGGATATATCCGTCCCGATCACGGACGCATGATATGGGGAGAAGTCGGAAGACCCGGATACGGTCTTTTTGACCGCGCTCTCGGCGCTGCTTACATCAACGGTTTATGGGAAGCAGTAAGCAAACTCAGTTAATGAAAAGCAAAGGACCAGCAATAACACCTTTCTTGTCCGCAAAACCGATGATCTTATAATTGCTATAAGGTTATCGGTTTTGTAATGAGAGAGTTTCGAAAGGATGATGGCTATGAATCTGTCAAAAGAGAATCTCAAGGATAAAAGTTTCTGGAACGGCATAAACGTTAAACTGCCGGAATATGACATCGACAGTGTGATCAAGGCAACGGCCGTAAAACCCACATGGCTTCATGTCGGCGGAGGAAACATCTTCAGAGCTTTCATCGCAAGGGTCAATCAAAGGCTCCTCAATAAGGGACTCACCGACACGGGTATCATCGTCTGCGGAACCATGGACTATGAGAATTTTGAACGCGTATATAAGCCGTTCGACAACCTCACGGTCATCTGTGACTTAAGGCCTGACGGAAATACTGGTTACGAGATCATCGGCAACATAACAGAAGCCGTAGCCGCAAACTACGACATTAAAGAAAACATTGAAAGGCTCAACGCTATAGCCGGCTCTCCCTCCCTTCAGATCATTTCCTTTACGATCACGGAGAAGGGATACGCATTAAGAGATGCCGACGGAAATCTTTTCGGTTCCGCAAAAGCAGACATGGAAAACGGGCCTTCACATCCCCTTACCTGCATGGGTTTCATAGCATCCCTGCTCTTACAAAGATATAACGCAGGCAAATATCCGCTCGCGCTTGTCAGCATGGACAACTGCAGTCACAACGGCGATAAATTGAAGTCTTCAGTATTGGAAATCATAAGTGCCTGGGCAGCCAAAGGGTTTGTTGACGAGTCTTTCCTTGACTATGTAAACGATCCGTCAAAGATAGCTTTCCCCTGGACCATGATCGACAAGATCACGCCCAGACCGTCGGATGAGATCCTTGAAAGACTTACAGCTTTGGGAATAGATAATCTCAAGAGCGTTAAGACAACGAACGGTGTTTTCGCGGCGCCTTTCGTAAATGCCGAAGTACCTGAATATCTGGTAGTTGAAGACCTCTTCCCCAACGGCCGTCCCGCGCTTGAAAAAGGAGGCGTCATCCTTACTGACAGAGATACGGTAGATAAGTGCGAAAGAATGAAGGTAACCGCATGCCTCAATCCACTCCATACCGCGCTCGCGATATTCGGATGCCTTCTCGGATTCACCAAGATCTCAGATGAGATGGGTGATGAAGACCTCAGGTCTCTTGTCACTAAAATGGGTTACAACGAATGCCTTCCTGTGGTATGCAACCCCGGGATACTTGATCCTAAAGCATTCCTCAAGGAAGTTCTTGAAGAAAGATTCCCTAATCCCTTCCTTCCCGACACGCCTCAGAGGATCGCTACAGATACAAGCCAAAAGCTCCCGATCAGGTTTGGCATCACGCTTAAGACATATATGAATGAACATCCGGAAAAGCTCACATCTCTCAAGCTCATTCCTCTTGTAATTGCAGGATGGCTCAGATATCTTCTTGCAGTTGATGACAGCGGCAGAACGTTCGAGATCAGTTCTGATCCTCTGGCAGAGTTTTTCCAGAGTGAACTCAAATCTGCGGGCATAAGCTTCGGGATGAAAGAAAGCGTTTCAGGCAGATTGTCATTAATTCTTTCAAACGAAACCGTTTTCGGAACCGACATAAACAAGACAGGATTGACACCGGCAATAGAGAGTTATCTTGATGCGCTGTTACAGGGTAACGGAGCAGTCAGAAAAGTACTTCATTCAGCCGTTGCGAATTAGTATGCAAGCGGTAGACACAAAAATCTTTTTGTGTTAGTTTCATTGTAGTTATTTTTCCATAAAGGGGCTCCATATAATGATCATCACGCCGAAGAACACTTTCGAACCGAACCGTGAATACGCACTCCGTATCGTCAAAGACAACATCATCAACATGGAGATCAAACCGGGCTCCCTCATAGGTGAACAGGAGATAGCCACACAGCTCGGCATTTCGAGAACTCCCGTACACGAAGCTTTTCTCGAATTGTCCAAATCCAAGATCGTAAACATTCTTCCCCAAAAGGGATGCAGTGTTTCCCTCATCGACTATGAACTCATCAAGGAATCAAGGTTCCTCCGTATAGCTGTCGAGACCGCGCTCCTCAAGGAAGCATGTGACGTTGCTACAGAAGAAGACATTCAGAAACTCTACGCCAACATAAAACTCCAGCAGTTCTATATCGAGAATGATCCTCCGAAGTTCTTAGACCTCGATAACGAATTCCACAAAGATATATATGTAGCCTGCAACAAGCTCCAGTGTTTCTATATGGTAAGCCTCATGAGCCTTCACTTCGACAGAGTAAGATCGCTCTCGCTCAAAACGATAAAAGACCAGAAACTCGTATCAGATCACAAGGCGATCGCGGATGCAATTGCCGCTCACGATAAGAAAGCAGTCGAAGCTGCATTTGCAAAGCATATGTCAAGATTCGAACTCGACTGGGACATCATCAGGAAAGCCTACAGCGAATACATCGCGGAATAACAGCTGTTTATAACTTTCGGATCATCAGTCGTAAAGCGGGTCATGCAGCCCGCTTTATAATTTCCTTTCCTTGAAAACGCATGTAAAAAGTGGTATTAAAAGACGTCTGAGTAATTACTTTTAAAGGTGCTTCCAGTGAATAAATACAATTCACAATTCGAAATGATGACGACCAAGCCGGTACCGAGCCTGATAGTTCAGCTCGGTATTCCGACCATGATCAGCATGTTCGTCACGAGCATCTACAACATGGCCGATTCTTACTTCGTCGGTCAGATCAACACATCCGCGAGCGGCGCTACCGGAGTCGTACTCGGACTGATGGCGATCCTTCAGGCGATAGGATTTATGTTCGGTCACGGATCAGGAAGCATAATCAGCAGAAAACTCGGACAGAAAGACATCGAGAGTGCGAGCAGATTCTCGGCGACAGGTTTTTATTCCGCCCTGTTTTCAGGATTTGTGATCCTTATTTTGGGAAGCATTCTCTTAACGCCTCTCATGCTCCTTCTGGGCAGCACTCCGACCATTCTCCCGTACGCGAAAACATACGCAATATGCATTCTCTGCGCAGCACCCGCACTGGTATCAAGTTGTGTGTTAAACAACATATTAAGATATGAGGGCCGTGCTTTCTTCGCCATGATCGGACTCACATCCGGTGGTATCTTAAACATCTTCCTCGATGCTCTTTTCATGCGTTACATGGACATGGGAATACTCGGAGCAGGCCTTGCAACAGCAATATCCCAGTATGTTTCATGGATACTCCTGCTCACGATGTTCATCCTCAAAAAGACACAGACTTCACTCAATTTCAAATACTGCAAGTTCAACTGGTCAACCATCGGAGACATAGTAACTACCGGTCTTCCTAGCCTTGCAAGACAGGGCCTTGCGAGCATCTCCACCATGCTCCTCAACAACGCTGCAGGTGTATATGGTGATGCCGCGATCGCTGCAATGAGCATCGCAAACAGGATAAGCATGTTCATCTTCAGCGCCGTGCTCGGCATCGGTCAGGGATTCCAGCCTGTTGCGGGATTCAACTTCGGTGCGAAAAAGTATTCGCGTGTACGTGAAGGTTTCTTCTTCACGCTCGGATTCGGAACGGTAACTCTCGGCCTTGCAGCGCTTGCAGTTTACCTCAACGCAGGCTCCTGCATCCAGATATTCAGAGATGACCCTGAGGTTATCGCTATCGGCATACCCGCCCTGCAGGCACAATGTCTTGCACTCTTCTTCGTACCGTTCCAGGTATGCAACAACATGATGTTCCAGAGCATCGGATACAAGTTCAACGCAACGTTCCTTTCTTCGCTTCGAAACGGTCTGTTCTTCATACCGATACTTCTTATTTCAAGCTGGATCTTCGGGCTGTCCGGAATCCAGGTGGCGCAGGCAATAGCAGACGTCATGACAAGTGCAGCATGCATACCGTTTACGATAAGCTTCTTCGCAAAGATCCCGAAAGATAAAACATCCGCTGCCTGAGCAACGGATGTTTTTTAATTTGCCTTGAAGTTGTATACGGGCTTGATGACTTCCACCACATCAACGGATTCCGCGATCACGTCGATTATGTCTTCCAGTGACTTGTAAGCCATGGGAGCTTCATCTAATGTCGCCTCATTCACTGAAGTTGTGTAGACGCCTTTCATCGCCTCTTTGTACTCTTCCATCGATATAGTGTCTTTGGCTTTTGTCCTGGACATGAGCCTGCCCGCACCGTGTGGAGCGGAGAAGTTCCATTCAGGATTTCCCTTACCGATCGCGATGACGGAACCGTCCCTCATGTTTATGGGGATCAGTACCTTCTCGCCTTTGTGTGCGGCAATGGAACCTTTACGCAGGATCATTTCCTTTGTATCGATGTAGTTGTGGATAGTGTGGAATGATTCCCCTGCAGTAAGACCTGCTCTTTCGATGAGGATCTCAGCCATCAGTTCCCTGCTTCTTTTCGCAAAAGCCTGGCAGATCTCCACGTCGTGGAGGTAGTCTTCCAAATACTTTCCGGAGAGATAGCAGAGGTCTTCAGGGATAGGTGTTTCACCTTCAAAGACTTTCCATTTGAGCTGTTTTAAAGCTGCTTCGATCTCGCTTCTGCGGCCTTCCTCTTTGTAAGTTCTTATGATCTCATCTCTCTTTTCGAGATAATCTTCGTAACCTCTGCTTAAGTTGATCGCGAGCTTCTGGTGGAACTCCGCGACCTGCTTTCCGAGGTTTCTGGAACCTGAGTGAATGACGAGATATTTTGTTCCGTCCTTCGCCTCATCGATCTCGATGAAGTGGTTTCCGCCGCCTAAAGTACCTATAGATCTTACGAGTCTTTTTGTATCCTTAAGCTCTCTGTAGCATGTAAGGCCTGTGAGATCGAACTGCTCTTTTCTTCCCTCCCATACGGAAGTACCGGAAGGAATGTAGTGAGCGGCTTCATCGACTTTAGCGAAATCGATCTCACCTTTTCCGAGCTCGACAGTGTACATGCCGCAGCCGATGTCAACGCCAACGACGTTGGGAACGGCCTTGTCTTTGATGGTCATTGTGGTACCGATCGTGCATCCTTTTCCGGAGTGAACGTCAGGCATGATCCTTATCTTGCATCCTTCAGTCACGACGTAGTCGCACATTCTTCTGATCTGCTCTATTGCTTCGTCTTCGACGATCTTTGCGTAGCAGACTGCTGTATTTACTTTTCCTTTTATCTCTAAAACTTCCATATGTATTTCCTTTCAAAAAGTCCCCGGTTTCAGTAGCTGACCCCGGGGACACAGTATTCACGCTGCAACCTTCTCATACCTTTCGGAAGAGATGACGCTCATCATGAATGAGTAAGGATCGAGCTTGTCGTCCTTCAGCATCGAAAAGATCTGAGGAGACATACCGGAGACCAGTACCGCGCCGCGGTCGTTCATCTTAACAGGCTGCTGCCTGTTGAAGCTGTTGACGTTCCAGAAGACCAGAGAAGGCAGCTTATAGCCTCTCTTTGCGAACTTGGCCTTTGCGTTCTCAAAATTCGTCAGAGACGAATGCTCTGCGCAGCAGTCAAACTCCATGTCTGATATGATTATAATCCTTGAAGGCATATCAGACTGCTTCAGACGGTTCTTTACCGCAGTGTCCAGGATCAGGTCGAAAGTCTTTTCGATATTGGTGTTGGCAACCTCGTTAAAACTCATGGTGTACTGAACCTTCTCGAAAATATCCTTACCCTTGATCTCTACCAGCCTGGGGTTAGCAGAAAACGTTATGAAGTGGCCGTTAAAAGCACCCTTGTTGCGTTCTGCGAAATAAATAGCCAGTGACTGCGCGACTGCAGCAGGAGTTACGCTGAAGCGTCCCCAGTACATGGAACCGGAACCGTCAGCCACAACAAGTGTGTTGTCGGAGTTCACATAGTTCTCCAGTGCATTCCAGGTCGCATCCAGGACACTTCTCTCCTCAGAAGACAGAGAACTCTTAAACTCATGCCTGCCGAAAAAATTGGACCTTACATCCCCGGAGTTGATAATCCTGCCTACGATGTCGTAAGGAGTCAGAGTACTTGTGTTCAGAACGGAAGGGGCCTTTTTTGCCTTCTCAATGAAAGCCTTGTATCTTTCACCGTCGTTTCTTATGAAGGCCTGTCTGTACTTGAACATAGCCTTTGAAGGCTGTGCCTCATATGAAAAAGAATAGTCCTTCTCTCTCAGGTTGTTCTCCAGGATCTTTATGTATGCTCTCAGAGCAGACAGCATTCTCCTGTAGGAAGCATCAGACATATGCATCGCTTTAGCGATCTTCTTGGCAATCCTGACAGTCTCCTTGCTGCTAGCGTTGACGGAAGGCAGCCACTTAGCCATTAAGGATACGGATTCCTGTGCCTGCATGGACTTCATATCCTTTTCAAGGGTCTCCCTGATGTAAGCGACCGCTTCCGCCTCGCTTGCAGTACCGATCAGTGACAGAATGTCATCGTATCTGCCGTATTCAGCGATATTGGCAATGTTCTTCCTGACCGTGTCAGGATAGTTGTCTGCCAGGTATCTGATTATTACTCTGAAAGCTCTCCTCTCACCTAAGCCGCCTCTGATGTCTCTTGCAAAGAAGAGTGTCTTCATTGCAATGTCCCTGTCTTCGGCAAAGGCTCTGATGAATCTTTCAGTGATCTCTTTATCACTTGCGTTTCTCAGCGCGCCTGCCGTCGCGAAAAAGTCCAGGCAGTCGGACATGGTGCTCGCGTTAGTTACCGCGCCGTTAGCTGTATAAGCCTTGTTGGCTTCTCTTTTTAAAAACTTCAGCATTTCCTTTTTCTCCTTTAATAACAAGGTGCTAAATAAAATCCCTATGAATTAACAGTTCATCGATCTTTTCGTTGCTGTATGCACCTTTAGTCAACACGCATAACAAGACACTTTGTCTTCGCCTTGACAGCTATGACAGGATTCGAACCTGTAAACCAACCGATACTTGATCGCTGTGAGTGTCTTTCGCTCGTTGCAATTGTATGGTAACCCGGATTGTGGGGTTTTAATAGATGCAGATTGACTTGTTGTTACAACCCCAATATAATCATTGTATTAAGGCATTTTCAGAGTATTCGACTAATTTCACAACCCCAAATAGGAGATTGATATGGCAGAGAAATACAAGATCTATCTTTCAGAAGACACCAAAGTCAGGCTCGCAAACGATGCCGAGCTCTTCGAATTCACGAGGAACGACGGGAGCGTAAATCTGAACGGTTTTTTAAAGGAACTCATCGTTAACTATTTCGAACAATACAGGAACGATAACGAAGAACTCCTGAACGGCCTGCTCGAGGAACTGAGATCCGCAAAGGGCATCAAGGCCGGTGAGGCTTCCGTTCTCGCGGACAGGATAATCAAGACATACATCAATAACCGCAATGCCTCGTCCGGCAAGAGCGCAGTGCTTACCCTTACCGTGAGCGGCGCTTCGGAAGAGATCATCAACGTAATAGAGAACAATCTGCTTCAGGAGTCCTCCCTTTCAGGCTACATAAAGGACATGTTCCTGTCCTATCTTTCGATGCCGAGAAACAAAAGAGAAGAGATCATTTTCGCGAGGAGCTACGAACTGATAAACGACGCGATCGCAAAAGGAAGAAAGCTCTCCTTCTCTTCAGGCTCTGATTTCAAATCAACGGTCGAGCCTTATCTGATCGCCACATCAAAGGAAGAGCAGTTCAGTTACCTTCTCTGCTATGATTCAAAAAGCAGGAAGAACCGCTCTTTTAGAATATCAAGGTTGAAGAATCTCTTCATCACGTCTGATACATTCGAGAAGGACAAGAACGTTGAAGATGAACTGATCCGCAAAGGCCTGCGCAGCCCGCACTCCATGATGCCTGACATCCATGCAACCGTACGCATGACGGAGCACGGCAAGCACATGTTCAAGATGATCGTAAAGAACAGACCTTATGTCACATACATCGAAGGTGATCTGTATCACTTTGACTGGCCGGAGATGCAGCTCGAGGATTACTTCCGGCGTTTCGGAAAAGACGGGATCGTCGTAAGCCCGAGGTCACTGAGGAACAAGCTTAAGAACTACTATTCGCACGCACTGGAAGCATACGAAAAGAAGTGATGCTTATCACTCTTTGATCTCTGCAGGCTTTTCAGAAGGGTGCTCCTCGATGATCGCCTGCGATACCTCGCGGTACTTTTTAAGGATCTCTGTGCCTTCCTTGATCTTGTTATTGCAGTCCTCAACGCACTTTTCGAGCTGTGCTTTTGCAGGTCCCATGTCAGCTCTTATCGCATGCCTGACAATTACCTTTCTGATGTTGTAGATGAGCACTCCGATCACTAAGGGAACGGCCGCCATCACCAGCATTCCCCATGCCTGGTAATAAATGCAGATACCAAGCGCAAGCAGAAGGATAACAGCCAGATCAAATACAAGACTGATACCGCCCTTCAGGCCCGGGAGCTCTGAAAACTCTTCCCAGAAGATCGAAAAGGCACGCTCGTTATAAAGCTCCTCCTTACCAAGGTCAATCACCACAGTCTGCTGTGTTTCCTTGATACCGTCGAGCTTTCCTAATTCGCGTCTGTTCTCCCTGTACTTTTCGGCGAGCTGCGCACACTCTTTGATCTTTTCGAAGTACCCCTTGTCTCCGGGCATGCAGTTTTCGATCGCATATGCGAGTTTTTTGTTGTCTTCCGGAAAACTGACATTGTTGTGGTTCAGTATCGGATGAATGGACTGCCATTTGATATCACTCAGAAACATTCCCAGAAGCGCATCAAAGTCATGTGGATCTTTTGCGAGCATGAAATCATAAGCGTCTTTCGCAGCACCGAATTCACGCCTGACTACAGACTTTCTCGCGATCTCCTTTACGTTGTCTTCGCGGAAATACTCGTAGTCATAAGTAACGCCGCAGTACGGGCAGAGATACACCTGACGGTCGAGGTCGATATCGAGCGGGCCGCCGCACTGTTTGCAATTATTACTCTTGATGATCGTCATTTTCTTATCCGTCCGTTAATTCATGTACTGATAGTAATCAGAACAGTACTTGTCGTTGTACCAGCACTCTCCGTCCTGATCTCCCAGAACATCATATTCAAGCTTGATCCACTTGTTCTTCCACCATCCCTTGTACGCGTAACCGTTCTTCTTGCTTACAACTATGTAAACAACATGTCCGTTGTACTTTTTGCCCCAGCCGGTGCTGACTTTTTTGTAGCCCTTCGGGATGCTGGGAACGGAAGACTTTTTCGTGGTCTTCTTGGAAGAAACCGCTTCCGGCGTGGGAGTTGCTGCTGCTGTTTCAGATGTCGTCTCTTCAGAAGAAATCACGGTCGATTCTTCCGTGATGCTGGTCTCTTCTGTCGTGGTCTCTTCCGCAGTTGTAGTCTCTTCAACCGTGGTGGTTGTCTCTTCCGTAGTCTGCTCTGCCGTTGTGACCTCTGACGGTTTTCTGCCCGTGAGGAAATCACAAGATGAGAGAGATACCAAAATGCCTGCAGCCATCAAAGCTGCGATCAATCGCTTATTCATAATCTTTACCCCTTATGTTTCCAAATCTTCCAATGGATAGATTATATATGAACGCGGGAATAAATTAAATATATTTAACACGCAGAACCTTGCCGACGGCGTCTTTACCTCTTGCCCGTCCTGATGAATCCGATCAGTTCCTCGAGATCATCAAACTCGTCATAGTCACCCATGATGCCTTCACGGTGGTAGATTATGCCGGCCTTCTCGTTTCTTTCGAGACAATCCAAAAGTTCTTCAACGCCGTATCTTTTCGCGAACTCCGCGAAAGCCTTTGCCTTGATCTTCTCTTTATAAAGGCCCTTGGAGCACTCACCCGGATTGCATTCATAGCAGCCTAAAAGGCCCTTTGCGATCACGCATTTGCGGTTGTCGCAGAACTCCGCATCCTTGCACCAGGAAAGTTCCAGGAAGCCGTCTCTCTTACATCCCTTGCACTCAACGTTTTCAGAGCAAAGGCAGCAGGCCAGTCCGCATCTTGCAATACCGAGTTCTCTTTTCATAAGCCGTCTCCCATCCATTATTCTTTTTAGTATCGTAACAAAGAATTTAAAAGCTTGTCTACAATAAAGGCTGGCCCGGGGGTATAATACCCTTAGCATTTCTTTGGTGAGTGAGACATGGATTATAAGAATTTTGTTGATAATTTCAGTCGTGTCGCCTGCGTTCTGTCTGTTAATCTCAAGGAGAAAAACAGCGAAAACAGGTATCTCATCGTGGATGCCAACGATGCTTACAAGCACACCGTTGTGCAGAATATCGAAGACTTTGCGGTCAATGTTCCCTACACAAGATACATCCCCAAGGCAAAGAACTTCGAAGATCTCTGCGACAAATGCGTAAGAGACGACAGACCCGTCCACACATATTTCGATATCGAGCTCTATAACGCCTGGATGGAAGTGTTCCTTACGCCTCTTGCATCAGACGATTCCGACACGGGACTTATTCTTTTCTCTTACGAGATGAATCCGAAGGCTGATGTCGACAAGCTCGCCGACATCTCTTCCGAGACTGCGACAAACGTTATAAAGACGTGCTTGAAGCTCCGTGAGACAAACGATTTCCAGGAGGCAATGAATTCCGTAATCGCGGATATCAGAGAACAGTGCGCCGCAAAGAGATGCTGCATCCTTCTCACCGATTTCGACAAGCGCGAATATAAGCTCCTTTGTGAAGACTACGGCGGAGATACAACTCTGCTCCCCATGGCAGAAATCCTCAATGAGGATTTCTACAGGATCATCGAGACATGGCCAAGGCTCATACACAAGAGCAACTGCTTTGTAATCACAAATGAGAGCGATATGGAAGAAGCACGCAAGGTCGCACCTGAATGGATCGATTCACTGAAGATCGATGATGTCAGGACACTTGTTATCTACCCGCTCCGTTCAAACAACAAAACGATCGGATATATCTGGGCCGGAAACTTCGATCCTGCCAAGACTCTCATGATCAAGGAGACTCTGGGCATTACGGCTTTCATTCTTTCCGCTGAGATCGCAAACGAGCAGAACGTCCGCAAGATGAAGATAATGAGCTCGACTGACCTTCTCACCGGTGTATATAACCGTAACGCGATGAACAACAGGATCAGCGAAGACCTCAATGGTTCTAAGCCCATCGCAAGACCATTCGGCATCTGCTTCATCGACGTTAACGGTCTTAAAGCCACCAACGACCTCAAGGGCCACGAGGCAGGAGACAAGCTCCTCAAGGATGTCGCATCGATCCTGAACGAGATCAAGCTCCCCTCTTCCGCGATCTACCGTGTCGGCGGCGATGAGTTCATGGTCATAACGGAAAAGATCAAGCTCATGGATTTCAAAAAATTCAGCCAGTCGCTTCTCGATAATTCAGAGCGTCCCGGCAGAGCTCATTTCGCAGTCGGTTCATGCCACAGCGATGAGGCTGACGATGTCATCAAGGCAATGCAGAATGCCGATGCCAGAATGTACGAGGTCAAGGCCGAGTATTACTCCAGACATCCTGAGATGGACTGGCACAACAAGACTGAATAACCCGTCTGTTTCAAATCACAAAACCAAGCCCCGCAGTAAAAGTATCGCGGGGCTTTTTCTTTGCTAATGGCATAAAGTTGAAAGAACGGAACAGAATGCAAAAGAAAATACCGGAATCAGTGCTGCATGTATCACAAACAGCAGGGCATGCTTTTCTTTCTTCACCAGAACGAAAGTCAGCACCGAACCTATAAGCAGCCAGCAGACTCCTGCCGTGATTCCCCTCAGGTCGATATTTTCCCTGACGATCTGCTCTCTTTTTTCGCGGACACGTTCGTTGGTCTCATCTATTATTTTCTTCAGCTGATCCTGCTCTTTAAAATCTTCCAGTTTTGCACTGTAATCACCTTCCCCCTGATAACTGAAAACAACGCCATTCCACATGCGTTTCGGATGAACGACAGTTCCTGCCTTGATCGTTATCACCTTGGCATTTTCCAGTTTTCCCACTTCCCTGACAGTAATGTCCCTGTTCAATGTGGCCATCATGCCGTCAGGACACTGCGCGAATTCAATGTAATGGTTTGCTTGGTTTTCACCGTACATAGTGCTGATACTAAATAAGAACATGACTTCAAGGGCAA
>JAFWQF010000060.1 GCA_017509205.1 Clostridiales bacterium
AGCCGTAGCGCTCATAAAAATCCGTGTGATCCGTTATCAGATAAACAGGGGAGATGCCTTTTGACCTCAGGTCTTCCACGGCCATGTTGAGGAGATTTCCGGCAATGCCCTGCCTTCTGTATTTATCATCCGTATAGACAGCGCAGATGTTGGGACTTAAGTCTTTTCTGTCGTTAAAATCGTTTTCGATTACGCCGAGTCCGCCTATTATCTTTTCTCCGTCAAGACAAAGATACCAGCCGTATTCCGTGGCATTGGCAAGATAAGCGTTCATGCATTCGAGATACGCTTCTTTTGGGACGCCCCAGAAATCATGGAACCATTCCGCGGCGGCATCTGACAATTCCGGCCTGTCTCTGAGCGTTATGTATTTAAACGTATTCACAGTAGATTACCCTGGAAAAGGAAATTAGAAATTTATATTAAATGTTTTGTGCAAAAACTCGGTGCCGTACGCCATTACATACATGCCGAGAAAAGCGCAGGCTGTCGCTATGAAAAGCGAAACAAGGATGATCCACCAGCGCCAGTTTTTGACCTTTATGGCGCCGATGATGATCTGAACGATCGTCAGGATCAGATATATGATGGCGCCATAAAATATGATCATTCCTGCAAGGGAGTCATCGCTGTTGTGATAGAAATCAAAGCTCATATTCTTAATGGAGAAAAACCAGACGAGCGTTGAAAAGATGATCGACCAAAGCACTTGGATGAAGAAATACAAAGACTTTTTCATAAGTTAAAGATCCCCCTTTTTCGTATTATATCAATCCGGAATGCTCTTGACAGGCTAATTGAGATTAGCTATACTTTGGCTAATTTGAATTAGCCAACCGACACGGAGGTGTTCATGGATACAAAGCAGAGGATACTTGATGAGGCGCTGACGCTCTTTTCCGAGAAGGGCTATGCCAATGTTTTCGTTGGCGAGATAGCGGAAAAAGTAGGTATAAAGGCGCCGTCGCTCTACAAGCACTATAAGAGCAAAAGGGCGATCTTCGACGCGATAATCGATGTTATGAACAGCAGGTTTGAAGAGCAGGCAAAAGCCCTGAACATCAACGGAACCGATGCAGCCGTTGACTCGAAGATCTATCAGGACATGTCTGAAGACAACCTTCTCGTACTGGGCCGTCAGCTGTTCCTCTACTATCTTCACGACGATTACAACAAGCGTTTCAGGAAGATGCTCACGATAGAACAGTTCAATAACAAAGAGCTCGCGGACATCTATACAAAACTCTATGTGGATGACCCGCTTTCGTACCAGAGCATGCTGCTCGGAATGGTTGCACAGGCGGGAATGCTGCATACGGACAATGTGGAGATAATGACGCTCCATTTCTACGCGCCGATCTATTATCTCCTGACGATCTGCGACAGGGATCCTTCGAGAGAACCCAAGGCACTTGAAACTCTGGATGCGCACATAAGGCAGTTTGACCGTCTTTACGGGAGGAAAGCATGATGAAGATCACGGTAATAAACGGAACGGAGAAAAAAGGAGTCACATACAGGTTCAAGGAGATATTCCTGGAGCCGTTCAGGGGAGACGCGGAGATAACGGAGTTCTATCTTCCGAAGGACGGTCCCGGTTTTTGCACAGGCTGTACTGCGTGTTTCAGGAATAATCAGAATCTCTGCAAAGATGCCGAAAAGGTTCAGAGGATCGAGAAGGCGCTACTTGAAGCTGATCTGCTGGTGTTTACTTCACCTGCATATGTTTTCCACACGACAGGCGCGATGAAGGCGATGCTCGACCATTTCGGATACAGATGGATGCCGCACCGTCCCGCGAAAGAGATGTTCGGAAAGCGCGCCGTGATCATCACGCAGTGTCTCGGAGCAGGCGGATCGTCTACCGCGAAGGATATTGCTGACAGTCTTTCCTGGTGGGGTGTCAGCTGCATAAAAAAGCGCAGTTTTAAGCTGATGAGCGAGATCGACTGGGATAAGATCGCTGATAAAAAGCGCAACGAGATGGCTTCCAAACTGACGGCATTGGCACGGAAGATGAAGGCGATCGATTACTCAAGACCTGCACATACAGGCCTTGTGGCGAAGCTGAAGTTTTATGCCGTCAGAATGCTGCAGACCAGTCTTGGAAAAGATAATCCGGAATACACTGATTTCAAGTACTGGAAGGCCAACGGCTGGATAGATAAAGTCAGGCCCTGGAAGTAAAATATCAAAACTATTGAATTGTAATAAGATAAAAGATTTTGTTATTATAAAATCACGTGTGTTTCTTTTAATTTAGAGGGGTGATTCTATATGACAAAGTGGATTATCGTCGTAGATGATGATACGGCCAATCTTAAGATGGCCGGACATATCCTGAGTAAGAACAATATGCGCGTTACTGCTCTTAAATCAGGCAGTTCGTTTCTCGAATACGTTAACGAAAACGGCTTGCCGGATCTTGTCCTTCTCGACATCAAGATGCCGGTCATGGACGGCTTTGAGACACTCGGAAGATTAAGGCAGATCGAGCAGCAGAAGGGTGTGATGAAGACACCCGTCATATTCCTTACTGCCGATGAGGACGTTGATACCGAGACGAGAGGTTTTGAGGTAGGCGTATCCGACTTCATCAGGAAGCCTTTCAATCCTGACGTTCTCATTCGCAGGATCGACAACATCATGTCGAATTCACAGGAAATGCACGACCTGAAGAGCGAGGCGACGCTGGACAAGCTTACGGGCTTCCTTAACAAGAGTGCAGCAGCTGTTGAGCTTTCCAAGATGTGTTCTGAAAAGAACGGCTGCCTCATGATGATCGACCTCGATTCATTCAAGCTCGTAAACGACATCTACGGACACGCGATGGGTGACAAGGTTCTCATCTCATGCGCGGAGATAATAAAGAATGCGGTTCCCGCAGGAAGCAAGTGCGGACGTTTGGGCGGAGATGAATTCGCGACGTTCGCGGCCGGTGTTTCGACCGAACAGCAGGTTGCTGACATCGCTTCCAAGATCAACGGAGAGATAACAAAAAGTGCTAAGCAGCTGATGGGTGATGACGTGAGCATCCCTCTCGGTGCATCGGTCGGAGGCATCTTCGTTCCAAGATACGGAAATGACTATAACTCACTCATAAAGCTCGCCGACAAATCTCTCTACATCGTAAAGAAGAACGGCAAGCACGGGTACGGACTCTATAACGATGACCTCGAGGAAGAACAGGACACGGCAAGGATCGACATCCATGCGCTGTCAGAGATCCTGGGCGAGCGTTCCATTCAGGACGTTGCGCTTCAGCTCGACAAGGAGTCATTCTCGTCCGTTTACCGCTATGTCATCAGATACATCATCAGACATCACATAAGCGGATGCAAAGTCCTGTTCACACTGGATCCCGCAAACGGTAAGAGGGATGCGGAATTCTACGAGAACGTGGACGGATTCGGCCAGCGCATCAGAGGAACCCTGCGCAAGTCCGATATCTTCATGAGGAACAACAAGAACCAGTATTTCGTATTCCTCACCGACATCAGGAGCGACTCGGTCGAAAAGGTAATAAACCACCTGGTCAACGACTGGGACAGCAACATCTCGAAGAATCTTGTGATCACGCATGAGACCGAGCTCATCGGTGAGAGCAAGACGGTTACCGGAAACAGGATAAAGAAGGTCATCGTGGTCGATGACGATGTGTTAAACCTGCAGATTGCAGGAAAGATCTTAAGTTCCGGCGGGCTGCGCGTCACGGCTCTCAAGTCGGCTGACGCCATGTTCGAGTACCTCGGAAAAGAAACAGAGCTTCCCGATCTGATCCTGCTCGACGTTAAGATGCCGGGCATGGGCGGATTTGATGCCATCAAGAAACTTCATTCACTCGAGTCGGCAGCATCCAAGATCCCGGTAATCTTCCTTACCGCAGACGAGAGCGAGGGCGCAGAGCGCGAAGGACTTTCGCTAGGAGCGATGGATTTCATAAGGAAGCCTTTCGTTCCCGAAGTACTGCTCCTGCGCGTAAACCACATAATCGAACTCGTTAACCTGCAGAACCAGCTTTACAGGGAAGTAGAGCAGAAGACGCACGAGAACAAAGCACTCTTCATGCAGGTCGTCAGTGCACTTTCCACTGCGATCGATACCAAGGACGTTTACACAAAGGGCCATTCGAGCCGTGTTGCAGAATACGCGAGGATGATCGCGAAGATAAGCGGATATTCAGATGCAAAGCTCGATGATATCTACATGACGGCGCTCCTTCATGATGTCGGAAAGATAGGAATACCCGACGGCATCCTGAACAAGCCGTCAACTCTGACACCTGAGGAATATGAGAAGGTTAAGAGCCACTCAAGGCTTGGTGCCGCCATCCTGAAGAACATCGAGAACGATCCGAATTTCGAGAAGTGTGCTCTTTACCATCACGAGAGATATGACGGAACGGGATATCCGGGAGGACTCAAGGGTGAAGCGATCCCTGAAGAAGCAAGGATAATCGCCGTGGCTGATGCCTATGACGCAATGTCTTCAGACAGAAGCTACAGAAGCCATCTTGAGCAGGAAGAGATAGTCAGGGAACTTAAGAACGGCATGGGAACCCAGTTTGATCCGAAGTTCGCTGAGATCATGCTTTCGATAGTGGAAGAAGACAAAGACTACAAGTTAAGAGGGTGATCTTATGAGCAAGATAAAAGAAAACGGTGATCTGTTTGAATCATCCCACCTGACGATACTCGTAAGCTATACGATCTTTGCAGCCATCCTGGTCGTGGAGTCCCTTCTCATGGGATGGGAAAAATGGGCGCTCCTTCTCGTTGTACTGGGTATAGGCGCTGCCTGGATCCTTCACATAAGACACACGACACCCCCGAATGTGCGCCTCTGGTTATATGCGATCCTCATGATGGGGTGTTATTTTTTCTACGGCATTCATCAGACGAGCACATTCGATCTTGCGCTGGTAATGGCGGCGGTCATAATGATCCATACCATGACGGGCAAAAAATCGCTCATCACTCTCTGCCAGCTCACTTATTACATAACCATGGCTTACGAGATCGTTACCATGGCCCAGCGCGGAGAAGAGTTTGACGTCCTGGTCATTTCGAGAACGGCACTTCATGTCATCATGATCTTCTTCATCGGAAGATTCGCGAAGACCATCATCGACAAGTGGAATCAGGTCCTCGACCAGTCCAAGGATGAGGTTGAACAGCTCAAGGGAGCGACCGAGCACTTAAACGATTTCCTTGCAAATGTTTCACATGAGCTGAGGACCCCGGTCAACGCCATCATCGGACTTACGAGCCTCTGCATCGACAAGTCCAGACACCGTGAGGTTGAAGGCGACCTCATTGCGGTTAGGGATTCCGGACGCAAGGTCGCGGAGCAGATCAGCGATATTCTCGACTATTCTGAGATAGACCGTAAAAAGGCCGTCTGCAACAACGAAGACTATATGCTTTCTTCAGTGCTTCACGACATCGTTACCGATGTTAAAACATATAAGCCGAAGAAGGTCGAGCTCATCATCGACGTTGATCCCGCGATACCCGCGGTCATGAATTCCGACGTCGCCAAGATCAAGAAGATTTTGAGAGCCCTTATTACCAACGGCCTCAAGTACACCCAGAAGGGCGGCGTATACGTAAGGATCACCGCCGAAAACCATGAGTACGGAGTTAACCTCTGCATCGAGGTCACCGATACCGGAAAGGGCATGACCGATTACGAGCTCGAAAAAGTCTACGACAGTTTCTATCAGGCTGATTCCTCCAGAACACGTCAGGGAGGCGGCCTGGGCTTGGGCCTTGCGATCGCGTCAGGTTTCGTGGCTCTCCTCGGAGGCTTCATGACCATCAGCAGCAAGCCTGACGTGGGAACCACCGTAAATGTAAGCATCCCCCAGAAGGTCGTCGACCCGGTAAGCTGCATGTCAGTCGCAGCACCCGACAAGCTCTGCCTTGGCGCGTTCCTGCATTTCGAGAAGTACGAGCATCCGGCCGTCAGAGACTACTACAATTCGATGGTCCTCAACATCGTCAAAGGTCTCGGAGTCCAGATGCACCGCGTAAACAATGCGGAAAACTTAAAGCTTCTGCGTGATTCAGTCCATCTGACGCATCTTTTCATCGCGGAAGAGGAATACAACGACAATGTCGACCTCATCGAAGGTCTTGCAAAAGAGATGGTCGTTGCGGTGGTCGCAAACGAAGGCATTATCCTTCCCAAGAATACCCGCGTTAAGATCCTTGAGAAGCCGTTCTACTGTTTCCCTGTCGTATCCATCCTGAACTCCAGCATCGGTTCCAAGGAAGAGCGCGTCAAGAAACTGCGCTGCGAAGGCGTCAGGGCGCTCGTTGTCGATGACGAGTCCATGAACCTCGTCGTTGCGAAGAGCATCTTCGGCAGATACGGAATGAAAGTGTTCACCGTCACTTCAGGTCAGGAATCCATCGACATATGCCGTGACAAGGTCTTTGACATCATATTCATGGATCACATGATGAGCGGCATGGACGGTGTTGAGGCGATGAAGCGGATCAGGACCGATGTCTCCGGCCTTAACGGTTCCATCCCGATAGTCGCGCTCACTGCAAATGCCATGAGCTCTGCAAAGCAGATGTTCCTGTCCGAGGGCTTCGACGGATTCGTCAGCAAGCCTATCGAGATCGAAGAACTCGAGCGTGTGTTAAAGCAGGTCCTACCGAAATCCGCACTGGCGTTTGTCGATGAAGAAGGCGTTGAGGAAGTCATGGAAGAACCTGAAGAGGAGACCGTACCTGAAGTATCCGAAGAGAAGGACTTCATGAGCGAGCTTAGAAAGAGCGGCATCGATACTGACGGCGGACTTAAGTACTGCGTAGGTGACAAGGAATTCTACAAGTCGCTTTTGATCCAGTTTGCTTCGGAATCCGCAGACAAGATCGGTTCCATGAAAAAGTACTACACGGTCCGTGACTGGCACAATTATGAGATCCTGGTCCACGCGCTCAAGAGTACGTCCAAGATGATCGGCGTTTCAGATCTGTCCGAGAAGGCAAAGGCTCTTGAGATGGCTGCCAAGAACAACGAGGAAAACTTCATCCTTGAAAACCATGAGCAGATGATCAGGGATTACGGCCGCATTACTGCGGATATCAGAGAACAGCTTCTGTCTGACGACAGTGTTTCGGACAATGATGTTTTCGAGTTTGAACCCGAGACGGACGGAGGTGACAAGGTATGAAAGGCATAATCAGATATCTTTTCAAACCGGCGAGAAATGACCGTGAAGCGGTCAAGTCCGCTTACTATGAATCCGTCGGGCCTACACGCGTCACAATGTATCTGGCTCTCATAGCTGCGATCACCTTCATGACGCTGACGATCGTATATCCTCCGTATTTCGGCGGAACAACGGTACTTTACCATCAGATCTGCTATATCTGGGTCATCTCCGTAGCCGCGATCTGGCTCATAGGCGTCCGTCACGCGATGAAGGACTATCAGGCCAGATACCGCATAGTTTACGGACTCAACCACTTCATGGGCTTATCGCTCTATGCATGGGTCGTTACCCTCATGATCGTCAACAGCATGGCCAGAGGCACGGTCGACACGACGCTCTTCATGACTGTTGCGCTGGTAGTTCCGCTCTGCGTTTACTTAAACCCGATCGTTTACGTCGTTGTCGCGGTCTTATCGAACGTGGGAGTCATCTCATTCCTTTATTACATGGTTACCCTGGGATCGATCGAAGCCAACGAGATGGCCAACTTCCTGATCTTCTCGGTCTTCCAGGTTGTCATGGGACTCATAATGTCCTATACGAGGTTCAGACTGAACGAGCAGCTCGTAACTGCCGAGAAGCAGCGAAAAGAGATCTACATGCTCAACAAGTCGCAGAACAGCTTCTTCTCCAACATGAGCCATGAGATCAGAACACCTATCAACACGATCATCGGACTCAACGAGATGATCCTTCGAGAAGACGTAAGCGACGAAGTCATTGAAGATGCCATTAACATCAAGGCTGCCGGTAAGCTCCTGCTCAACCTCATCAACGACATCCTCGACATGAGTAAGTTCCAGTCGGGAAGCATGCAGCTCCTGATCGAGCCTTATCACACCGGCGACATGCTCTCTGACATCGTCGGAATGCTCTGGATCAGGGCAAAGGACAAGAAACTCGATTTCAACGTCGACGTTTCGCCTGACATCCCGTCAGAACTCGTGGGCGACGAGGTCAGGATCAAGCAGGTCCTTATCAATGTCATCAACAACGCGATCAAGTACACCAAGGAAGGCTCCGTTTCCCTTACCGTTCAGTGCGAAAGACATGACGACAAGACCTGCAACATGATATACACGGTCTCTGATACCGGTATAGGCATCAAGTCGGAAGACATCCCGTATCTGTTCTCCGCTTTCAAGCGTGTTGACGAGACTGTCACTAAGCACATCGAGGGAACAGGCCTCGGCCTTTCGATCGTCAAGCAGCTCGTAGATCTCATGGGCGGCAAGATCACCGTCAACAGTGTCTACAAGAAGGGTTCGACTTTCATCATCGAGATCCCGCAGAGGATCGAGAGGGAAGGAACCGTCGGCCAGCACGACTTTGCCAAACTGGGCGCTGCCAATAAGAAAAAAGAGTATACCCCGAAGTTCGAAGCTCCTGAGGCAAGGATCCTTGTCGTTGATGACAACGAGGCCAACCTTATGGTCGTAAGCAAGCTTCTCAGGGATACGAAGGTCCGTATTGATACGGCTACGAGCGGTGCGGAGGCGCTTCGCAAAACGCTCAATATCAAGTACAACGTGATCTTCATGGACCACCTGATGCCCGAAATGGACGGTATCGAGTGCAAGAACAAGATCAAGGATCAGACCGGAGGAAGATGCCGCGATACCGCCATTGTCATCCTTACAGCCAATGCAGATGAGGATAACAGGGCACTCTATGCCCGTGAGGCATTTGACGGTTATCTTGCAAAGCCCGTAAGCGGCGAGGCTCTGGAAAATGAGCTTTATGCGCATCTGCCTAAGGAGATCGTCCGCATTACCGGCAACAGGACCGAGATCGCCCAGGAATCCGTTTCCTGGATGAGCGGAACAAAGAAAAGAAAGAGTATCGCGATAACCTCTGAGAGTGTCGCCGATCTGGCTCCCGAGCTCATTGAGAAATACGGCATGGAGGTAATACCTCACAAGGTACGCACGGATGAGGGTCTTTTCAAGGACGGCAAGGAGATCGAGACTCTCGGTGTTCTCAAGTACATGGAGAATCCCGCCCATAACGTTCTCCCTCAGGGTCCGACCATAAGAGAGGCTGAGGAGTTCTTTGCAAAGCAGCTTTCAAATGCCAACAACGTCATCCACATCTCGATCTCGAGCAAGATCGAACACAGCGGTTACCAGCCTGCACTTGAGGCATCAAGGTCATTCGACAATGTTTTTGTCGTTGATTCGGGACACGTATCAAGCGGCCAGGGACTCATGGCCGTAGTTGCCGCTAAGATGGCGCAGCAGGGTCATTCGGCAGAACATATTGTCAGAGAGCTCGAGACGATAAAAAAGAAGATCCATACAAGCTTCATCGTTGACAACCTCGACTTCCTCGCACGTGCAGGGCAGGTAAGCAATGGTATGGCAAATTTGGTGAAGTCTCTCATGGGACGTCCCGTTCTTAGATTAAGAAATGGTAAAATGGGTGTCGGCATGACGTATTTCGGAGCCAGGGAAACTGCCTGGAAGGCATATATCAACTCCGTTATGTCGCATGCGGCAAACATAGACACGAGCATCCTGTTCGTTACCTATGTAGGCATAAGCAAGCGCGATCTTGACTGGATCCGCGAGCAGATCGAAAAGTACATGCATTTCGATGAGATATACTTTAAGCAGGCTTCACCTGCCGTTTCGGTAAACTGCGGTCCGGGTACATTCGGCCTGCTCTATATCGAAAAGTACTGACAAACCTTTAAACGGAGACCTAAGTGAAAAAGACCTTAAAGCTTACCGCAACTCTGATGCTCCTTGGCGTGCTGGCATTTACTGCCTGCTCCGGCAAAAAGGAACAGAATATACCTTCGATAATCACGCAGACGACAGCTCCTGCGGAATCTTCCGTACCTGATGAGTCTTCAGCGTCTTCCGAAAACACGGCAGAACCGCAGAGGAAGAACAAAGACATAGTCATCCTGGCAACGAGCGACGTTCACTGCTGCCCTCAGAAAGGATTCGGATATGCGGGACTTTACCGCATCCGTGAGAAGTTCCTCAAGGAAGGGTGCGAAGTAATCCTCGTCGATGACGGCGATGAGATCGAAGGTCACGGCGAGCTTTTCGGAACAGTCACACAGGGAGAACAGTTCATTGATCTGATGAACAAGATGGGCTACGACGTTGCGACGCCGGGAAATCACGACTTCAACTACGGTCCTGACAGGTTCATTGAGCTGACGCAGAAGGCTAAATACCCTTATATCTCCTGCAACATCACCAAGAACGGCAAGCTTTTGTTTGAACCTTACGTCATCAAGGAAGTTGCGGGAAAGAAGATCGCTTTTGTCGGTGTCACGACACCCAGAACGATGGGTTATTACACATCCGAATCTCTTTTCAAGGATAACAACAACAAGACGATCTACAGTTTCAAGGGCGGAAACAAAAACAAGAAGCTGTTCGCGGCAGTACAGGCTTATGCCGATTACGCGCGCAAGGCCGGTGCCGATTATGTTTTCCTGATGTCTCATTTCGGTCAGGCCAAAAAGTACAACGACTGGGATGAGATCACAACGCTTGTTGCCAACATAAGGGGCATAGACGCTGTTTTGGACGGACACAGCCACGATGCAAAGAAACTGGAGCTGACTGATGCCGACGGCAAGACCGTTGACAGGATCGCCATGGGCAGCAAGTTCAGCCGTATCGGCTATGTGCGCATTTCAGGCGAAGACGGATCCGTAAAGACCCAGATCTTCAACTGGAACAGTTCCGTCAGTGCTGCTGAGCTCTTCGGAATAAAGAATGAGATGAGCGAAGAAGTCGACAAGTCCCTCGCAGAATACAAGGACATATTCTACGGAAAGAACGGAACCAACAATAATCCGCTCTTCATCAACGATCCCAATAATGTGCATCCTGACGGAAGCCCGATCAAGATCATTTCCAAGACCGAGACCAATCTCGGTGATTTCGCGGCTGATGCCTTCAGGATCGTTACAGGTGCTGACGTTGCGTTCATCACAGCCGATAAGTTCAACGAAGCACTTCCCCAGGGCGATGTTTCGATGCGCGACCTGTACATGGTCCTTCCCACTGCAAAGAAGACCGTTACGGTATACGCGACAGGCCAGCAGATCCTTGATGCGCTCGAATGGAGCGTACATTCATATCCCGAAGCAAACTCCTCATTCCTGCAGGTATCCGGAATCACGTTCCAGATAAAGACAAAGGTCAAGACACCCTGCAAGGTCAAGAAGGGTAAGCTCAAGGAGATCAAAGGCGACCGCAGGGTATGCAACGTTAAGATCGGCGGAGCTGCGATCGATCCCGAGAAGACTTACAAGGTAACGTCATATTTAAGTACTATCACCGGTGCGAGCGGAGGATACAAGATGTTCAAGAGCTGCAAGAGAGTCAAGATGGACAGCAGGCTTGATTTCCAGATCCTCTATCAGTACATGACAGAGAATCTCAAGGGTGTCATCGGTGACCAGTACCTGAATCCCGGCGGAAGCAAGAGGATCACCGCAGTCTGATAAAAAATTGCGGTATAATAGTCGCATGCTCAGAGGAAAGTCATATACATCAGCCGTTTTGGTTGCGGCTTTTATAATTTGCACAGTTTCGGCCTGCACGCCTAAACAGACGGAACCGGCTCCGTCCACGGTCCATACGACCTGGCAGGAGACCACCACGTCCACGGCGGCACCGACTACTGAAACCACCACGGAGACAACTGTTGACCCCGTGATCGCAAGGCAGCCTTTTGAAGGCACATGGATGGGAATACTTAAAGTAGGCAAGAGCAAAGCCTACTACACGATAACGTTCAATTCCGACGGTACCGGATCGCAGTCCTGCTCAGGAAAGACGCAGAGTTTCAGATATGCGGATCCGGACACGGCAAAAAAGACGATCAGGGTCACCCCTGAGAGCGGTGCGGAATTCACGATAAGCTACTACAACGGAGAGAATTCTTCAAACAAGACGTTTACTTTCTCTTCGGGACTCATTGTTGACAGTGACGTTCCGAGCGTTGACTGTCTCAGGGTCAGGGCAACGGATCCTTCGCTTATCGGTACCTGGGTCGCGGGAAAAGGCAAGAAAGCCAAGACCATTGTCTTTAAGGCCGACAATACCATGACCGAAATGGGTTCGAGCACCGTCTACACGATCGAGCGCAAGTTCGACGGCACGCAGGTGATCAGGACGCTGAATGGAGACATAAGATACACGGTCGAGGGAACGACTCTTTTTCTTGAAACGAATAACACGGATATTGACAAAGAGTGGAAAAAGAAGTGATTATTCCGCGGAAAATTACATATTTGGATCAAAATTCCAATTAATCTTATATTTTTTGAAAAAGAGTATATAATTGTGAGCGTATGCGCTCAGGCGACATTATCAAGGGGATACTTATTTAATGAGAAGAAATATATTGCTTTTAGTTGTTCTTTTGGAGGCAGCATGTGTCTTTCTGATCTGCTGGTTTCCTTCACATAAGAAGGCTGAAAGCAACTTCAAGAACGCATCCATTACCATTACGAACAGCTTAAGCCTCACACTTAAGCAGGATTGCGCAGTTAATTCACAGAGTGATGAGACTAAGGCACTTACGCTTAAGACGGGTGACAAGGTCCGCATCAGACGCATTACTGAAACGAACGTGGAATTCTACGGAGATGAGACCAGGGAATATCCCGGCGTTCTTCCTGTTGAGGCTTTCGAAGAGACAGATAAGATCAACGAGCTCCTGGCTCCTTCCAGAAATGCGGAAGAGATCAGGAAAGAAGAGTATCTGCAGGATTCTCTCATAAAGAACATCGTTGTAACGATAGACTTTTTCGCAATTATGGGCGGCCTTTGCCTTCTTGCTTCCGTCAAGTACGATTGGATGGGCTTTGCCGCAAATGTCCTTCTTGTCATCGTGACGGTCGTTATCGTCATCGCGATGAAGGATTCGATCGCGGGACTGATGTTCTGAAACAGATCAGCTTTTACTTGAATATGTGAATCTCACGGGAATCTTTGTACATTCCCCATCCAGGTCTGCCTGTTTTTGCAAAATCTCCCCAGACACTGCGAAGTAATGTTCCCAACGCATCCGCATCAGGTTCGAGTGACGTGTCTGACGGTGAACGTGCATCTCTTCCGGGTTCTGTTTTCGAGCCGAAGAGAACGGGAACCTCATCCGCATGACGGCATTTTCTGAACTGGTATTCGTACAGCCAGACATTGCCGCTGTATGAGGACGCGATATCAAGCACGGGTTTTTTATAAACTTTATACGTAAGATCGTCCGACATACGTCGCCTTAAGTCTTTTCCCCAGCGGGTCTTGAGCTTGAACAGCCTCGGAGTATAGGGGATAACGATCGCCGGCAGCCCGTTGGTGAAAAGGTCAGCTTCACGCATTACGGTTCCGATCAGCATCGGTTTGGTTGAAGCTGACACGATCTTTCCCGGGTAGTCTTTAAGAGTATTTCCGTCTATGACAGGCGAGAATACGCAGGTGACTTCGCCTTTTGCCCTGACCTGGATCTTAAGGTCCCTGTTGGCTTTGTATACCGCTGTCGGGTCGGCGTTAAGGATCATTTCGGGCTTTTTATAGCTGTATCCGAGCATCCGCAGGTATGTCTTTGAAAGTTTCCTGCTCTGTTCGGGAGTCCAGAAGGAATCAACGCAGGCTGACTGTACTATGGCCTTTGTGAAAAGAGGAGTTGCCTCAGGCATTGTCATGAGCGCCAGTATGCATGCAGCTCCGGAGGATTGACCGAAGAGCGTTATGTTTCCTGGATCTCCGCCGAAAAATGCAATGTTCTTTTGAATGAACTCAAGTGCTTTTATCTGGTCGAAAAGACCGCAGTTCATGTCGAACCTGCTGCTGAAACAGCTAAGGTTCATGAAACCGTATAGATTCAGCCTGTAATTGAAATCCACGAGGATGCAGCCGGTCTCTTTCGTGAAACGGGTCAGGTCGTAGACCATGTCTTCGGACTGCTCGTTGATGCGGCCCGTTCCGCCGGTAGCATAAGAGCCGCCGTGGATCCAGACGAGGACCGGAAGGTCGTTTCCGCCGCTTTCCGGAACGCAGATGTTCATGTAGAGACAGTCCTGGCCGTTATAGCTTATGTAATGTCTGGAACTGAAGCCCTGGATCGAATTGCGGCCGCCTTTATTGGCTTCAAGTATGCCGTCCCAGGGAGCGGGATCTTCGGGATGACGGAATGCGAGATCGCCCACAGGTGCTTTGGCGTAAGGGATCCCGAGGAATTCAAGGCATCCGTTTTTGGAGATGCCGGAGATTTTTCCGTAGGTTGTTTCGATCACTTTAGCCATGACAGTACCGGTAGCATTTTATTGTTATCAGGTTATACATATTTTGCCAATTACAGCAACAAAAGACAAATAATGGGCAAATGCCATATTGAGTGCAAGATTTTCCTGTAACATTTTGTTCATATTCTATTTAAAAATGTTCACAATGTAATTATAATACAGATTGGTGATCTGCGTAAATTTTTTTGAGGAATTCTTGTTTTTATGGGACGTTTTAGATTTGCAAAAAAGTTGGTTGCATCAGCTGCGGCTATGGCAATCTTAATGGCGGTACCGGCAGCAGCGGCACCGTCTTTTGCTGTATTTGCAGAGGAAGAAGCACAGGAGACTGAAGCTTCAAAACCTAAGGAGACCGTCAAAGAGACTAAGCAGGCGAAGGAGACCAAAGCTTCTTCAAAAGTTGCTGAAACAACGAAAGCAACCGAAACTCAAAAGCCCGCAGAAACCAAGGCTTCTGAAACCAAACCTGCCGAGACTAAACCCTCAGAGACCACCAAAGCAACCGAAGCATCCAAGCCCTCTGAAACCGTAAAGGAAACAGAGGCTTCCAAGCCTTCAGAGACTCAGAAAGAGACTGAGCCCGCTGAAACTTCAAAAGCAACAGAGCCTTCCGAAACAAAACCTTCTGAACCTTCAGAGAGCACCGAACCCGTTGAGACAACAGAACCTGAGGAGACGAAGTCTTCCGAGCCCTCTGAGACGGTTGAGCCTTCAGAGACCACTGACGGCACTGAAGAGACAACACCTTCTGAATCCGTGATCACCGAAGAGACCCAGCAGAAGCCCGTAACGGCAAAGAAGAAAGCAGCAAGCGGTGAATACAAGGGCATCGACATCGACGGTAACTTCAGCGACTGGGACAGTGTCATCAAGCACGATTTCACCGTAGGCGCGAACAGCAATGTCAATGAAGCCGCAATGGTCTGGGACGGCGAATGGATCTATCTTTATATCGATGAGGTCCAGCAGAATTCTGCCACATGGTCAGGTCCCGAAAGATACGGCAACTTCGCCATCACCACGGACACCGGAAAGACACTGGTCGTACATCTGCAGAACAACAATGAAAAAGGCAACATCGTCAAAGTCGAGAACAAATACACAAACACTGAACTGACTTCCGAAAACGGCGGCATCAAGGTAGCTTTCAACAAGGGCTATTCAACATGGGGAGAACCCACGCTCACGGAGATCGCGATCCCCACATCCGCACTTCCTGATTACAAGAGCAAGATCTCATTCGGTTTCTATCAGGACAAGCAGATCATCAAGAACGTGGCCAATCTTCATCCCGAGCAGGTACCTGACGATCCGGATGATCCGCATACCGAGAACGACGGCAGCAAAATCAAGATCGACGGCAATTACAGAGACTGGACAGACTATCCGCACCAGATCATCCATTACGACAAGAGCGGCCCGCAGCACAACTATGCTGACGCTGAAGGTGCCATCTATCAGAAGAGTTCCAAGATAGTCTATGTTCACGGTTATACCAATGATTTCGATCCACCGTTCGCATATTATGACGGTAACCAGTTCCTCGAGATCAGGCTTGAACTCGGCGGAAAGACCACGACCATGATGTCATGCCTTATCGATGAGAACGGAAACATCGACTGGGATTCCCACAGACAGGACAGACATTATGCCAAGGGAACATACAAGTTCGCACTCTTTGAGACGAAGAGCTGGCGTTCTGCCACCAACATAAACGATCTGGGTCCCGGAGACATCCTGTACGGTTACCAGTATCTCACCGTAGGCGATCATGTGGATGAGACCGAGTTCTACATCGATACCGAAGTGCTCGCGAAGTATCTCGGAGTATCGGGCGGCGAGCTCAAGGTCACTTTCCACCGTGTCGGTAAAGATCCGCTCATCGCTTCCGGCATCTCGACAGGACCCATTTTCACGTTAGCACTTACATCCGTAGCCGCTGGCTCATATTACGTTTTCGCACGTAGGAAGAGAAGGCAGGCTTGAAGATATTTTTAGCTGTTCTGGCAGTCGCGATATGGATAGGACTGCTTGAAATCTTACGCAGGGCTGAGTTGAAATTCTGGCGCTACATGGCAGGAAGCTGCGGCGCCTTTCTGATACTCATGATAATAGTGCGTCCTTTTATAACGGTCCCGCTTGCACGCCTCGTTACGGCTCTGGCTGGTATCGTGGGTAAGGTCACCGGAGTGTTCCAGGCCTATTTCAGATACGGAGTAATATTCATCGATTCGGCAAAAGGCGCGATCACGGTCAACATCGACCTTGAGTGTTCAGGCGTCATAGAGATATCCGCATTCCTTTCGCTCCTTTTATTCTTTTCCGTATATCACATTCCGGAACGCATCTACATCGGTGTCATAGGAACTCTCTACACGCTTGTCACGAACGCACTGAGGATCGTGAT
>JAFWQF010000061.1 GCA_017509205.1 Clostridiales bacterium
AAAGCCCGGCATTCCGGCAAATCCCATCAGGTTCATGCTCATCGGCCCCGTAGGATTGGGTACCATCAGAGGGTTCACCGGGTTGACGCCGTAATATCCTTCAAAACTCGCGCCGCCGTAACTGACGGTGATCCCGACGGTATCCGTGAGGGTGACGACACACGCGTCGTCAAAGGTCTTCCAGGTTCCCGCGAGCTGCTTGTAATACCTGTATTCAGGGTTTGCCTGTGCCATTTTGAGTCTCCTTATCCGCATAAAGTCGGCGTCTCATTAACGTTCATTATGACATTTATAAAAGTTTTTTTGCAATTAGTTAATACTATGTGTTTTTCCGTGTTCTATAATTTATTTAGTTTAAAAGTCAAGGAAGTTTTAACTCTTGACCCGGTGATACAGAAAATGCGCAGAGGTAACTTGAATGGAAAACATGAACGTGAACGATTTTACCGTTGAAGACATTTCCAGACTTGCATTTGAGAACATAGACGCGGTCATAGCCGTTGACGGAGCGGCAGATACTTATAAGACCGTGGTCCGCAGGGGCTTTTTCGAGAAGTTCCTGAAGGAGACCGGAAGCTATCACGACCTCATCTTGGATCTGTGGTTCCATTTCAATGAGTCGAGAGAAAAGGTTGCTGAGGACTATCAGGTTTTCGCTGACAACACCGGCGTTTTCAAGGCCAAGTACAGCCGCCGCTTGAGGCTCGTGCTCGAAGGCGAGGAGAATGCGCATCTCGTTCAGCTTACCGTTTATCCCATTGCGGAATCGAAGTATATCTTCCTGCTCGATGAGTTCATCGACAGCGAGTCGCTCCAGGAAACGCTCACTTCAAAGAAGATCAACACCATCCAGAACTCCTATCTGTTCTCGATGTACATCGACCTGGTGCAGGACACCACGAGCAGCATCAACGTTGCGGAGATCTCGGACGACGTCGTCAACTACAACCTCAAGTATTCCGAGTGGAGGATGATGATCGTCAACATGTTCCAGCCCGAGGATCAGGAGCAGTTCCTGCACCGCACCGATCCCGAGTACATGAAGAAGAATTTCGCTCCCGGAAAGACCGCATCTTACGACTGCATGATGAGAAACCTCGAAGGCAACTTCATCTGGGTCAAGCTCACTTTCAGCCGCGCGCAGACTAACAACGAAGACGACTACAGATTCGTCTTCCTCGTCCAGGACATCCACGAGAACTCGATCGAGACGCTCTCTGCCCTGAAGAAATACGAGGAGCTCGCGATCACGGATCCTCTGACCGGCGTTTACAACCACGGCGAGATCGAGACGCAGCTGCATAACGCTCTGGCCCTCCGCCAGAAGTACGACGATCCGGTTTCCGTAATGATGCTCGACCTTGACCATTTCAAGATGATCAACGATACCTTCGGCCATTCCGTCGGTGATACCGCGCTCAAGCAGTGCGCATCGATAATGAAGGAGATCGCATCTGACGACAACACATCCGTCGGACGCTGGGGCGGCGAGGAGTTCGTCATCGTCTGCTACGACAAGGGCGCTGAGGCTGTTTCGTATCTCGCGGAGAAGATCAGGAAGACCGTAGAAGAGGCGGAATTCCCTGAGATAGGCAACCTCACGTGTTCGATCGGCGCGACCGAGCTCAAGGAAGGCGATACCTTCACGGATGCCTTCAACAGGATCGACAAGGCAATGTATGCTTCAAAGCATAACGGAAGAAACATGGTAACGATGCTCTAATCTTATGATCGACGGGTTCAGCGCACAGCTCAGTTTCCTGCTGGTGGAGGCGATCCTCTGCCTGGTCTTGACGCCGCTCTATGCGGTGAGCAACGACCCGCTGCGCGTGCGCAAATCCGTAGTCATCCTGCTTAACCTCACATGCGGTACGATGCTGCTGTGCGAGTTCCTTTTCTACGTTTACAAGGGCAGCCAGACGCCGTTTGACGTGGCCGTTATGTACATCGTCAACGCCGCGGTCTATTACCTGATCAGCATGCTGCTCGTCTTCTACACGATGCTCGTTTACCACAGGCTTTTCGGCAGGTTCGACTTCAAGAAGGACATGCCCTGCAAAAACCGCATGCTGGCAGTTCTGGCGCTGGTTACGGTCGAGACCGTGCTCATCACGGTGTCGCAGTTCACGGGCATCTTCTACTCATTCGATAAGAACAACGTATACCAGAGAGGACCGCTCTTCTGGCTCGCGATGGCCATCCCTACCGTGGGTCTCGTTTTAGTCGCGACGGTCATCATCGAGCACCGCGAAAAGACGACCCTCGCGCAGCGGTTGGTCCTTCTTTCGTACCTGATCCTGCCGATGGCGGGTGAGGCCTTCCAGATCTGCTTCTTCGGCAGTTCGCTGATGAACATCTTCATGGGTTTTTCGGTCCTTCTGATGTTCTTCGAAAACGTCATCCACAAGGAAAAAGAGATCGTAAAGGCCACCAAGACCAAGGTCAGGACGGGCCTTGCGAACGAGCACGCATGCATCGAGTGGCTCAATTCCATGAAGGGCAACGACGAGCTCAAGAAGTACTCCGCGGTGTTCATCGACCTGCGCAATTTCTCGAGCGTCAACCGCATCTACGGCGTAAAGAACGGCAACAGGATCCTCGCAAGTTTCGGCAACATCATGCACAGCAGGATCGAAAAGGACGAGATCATGGGCCGCCAGTTCGGCAATCTGTTCGTGGCTATCGTAAAGGACCGCAACCTGGATGACCTCCTCAACACGCTCAAGGGCATTGAAGTTCCGTTCAAGGACTGCGAGACCGGAGCTGAGAACAAGATCACGCTTTCAGCAAGAATGGGTGTTTACGACATAGACAGATCAGACCTGGACGGCGAGGACATCCTCGTTCTTGCAGGTCAGGCGCTGACCGTCGCGAAGTCCAAGGACACCGACGACATCGTCTGGCTCACGCAGGAACTCTTGGACAGCATCACAGATCACAAGAGACTCGAAAACGACATCAAGGCGGGCCTTAAGAACGGCGAGTTCCTTCCGTACTACCAGCCCAAGGTCAATCTCAAGACCGGCGAACTCTGCGGAACGGAAGCCCTTTCGCGCTGGATCCACGACGGAAAGGTCATCTCTCCGGGCATCTTCATCCCGATAATGGAAGCAAACGACACGATCCGACTGCTGGACCTTCACATATTAAAGTGCGTCTGCGAGGACATCGCCGACTGGCTCGCGCAGGGCATCAAGTCGCCTGTCATTTCAGTCAACTTCTCGAGAAGGAACCTCGCTGACCCCAAGCTCGCAAACAAGATCGACGCGGTCGTAAGGACTTCAAATATCCCTAAGGAACTGATCGAGATAGAGGTCACGGAGACCATGGACGAGTTTTCGATCAGCACGCTCAGGGAATTCGTAGATGAGCTTCACCAGCTGGGATATAAGGTCTCGATCGACGATTTCGGAAGCGCAAGTTCGTCGCTCACGCTGCTCCGCGAGATCGATTTCGACACGCTCAAGATCGACAAGGGATTCGTCGACCACGACAAGAAGAAGGACCTCGCGATACTTTCTTACATCGTAAGGCTTGCAAGGGAGATCGACACGGACATTGTCGCTGAAGGCGTTGAGCAGAAGAACCAGATCGACATGCTCGACAGGCTCGGCGTCATAGTCATTCAGGGATATTTCTACGACAAGCCTCTGCCGAAAGAGCAGATGACCGAGAGACTCAAATCACCAAAATACTGATAGAATAAGTGTCTGATGAATAAGAGAAAAAGAAGCAGAAAGATAGCAACGTTGCTGTTCGTAATGACGCTCCTCGTCATTGCGGGGATCTTTGCTGCGAGCGTTTTCCGGACCGACAGGTACAACAGGCGGGTCCATCAGTACACGGGCACGCAGTTTGACCCCAAGATCGCTGACATCTTCCTCAAGCTCATTAAGGAGGGGAAGATCTGAATGTCTGAAGGCACAGCGAAGAATAAGGGCTTTCTGCTCACTACGGGCATAATTGCTTTCATGAGCTCACTTGCGATAAACGGCGTTCCGTTCGGTTCAAGCCCGCTGGAGATTGTCAGTGTCATCGTGTTTTTCTTAGGGCTCATCGCGGTCCTGATAATCGGTCTCTTCCTCAAGAAAGACAAGCTTTTCATGATCACGACGATCATCTATACAGGTGTTTCGGTCTTATTGATCATGTGTGTCGAGGCTAGCTGCAAAGACTATGTCATGTCAGGAATCGGTTTTCTGCCGGGATTCTGTCTGAGCTTTACCGGCCTCATCAGGACTAAGCAGGGCTGCATGGCCGTGGGATGCTACATCATCAACGGCATCGCGCTCGCGATCGCTGTTGCAAGTTTTTGCCTCGCGGCCTTTTCCGGGAAGCTGATCTGGGTGCCGTAAATTCTATGTTTGCTTCTATGTTTTTTCAAAAGTGAGAACGTAACATAGAACGGAAGGTCAAATTGACCAATATTCTCTGTTTGCTTCTCTGTTTTTCAAAAACAGAGAACCATTGTGAGAATCTGGCTTCAAATTGACCGATATTCTCTGTTTGGTCCTCATTTTTCCCGAAAAGAGAGGACCTTTTTGCGGATTCGGGTTCAATTTGAGCGGAATCCTCTGTTTGGTCCTCATTTTTCCCGAAAAGAGAGGACCATTTTGAGGATTATATGCAATCCTCCCGCCGGCGCACCCTGATTGCCACAGTCAGCCCCATCCATTAATGTATAATGAGACAGGAAAGGGATGGTATTTATGGCTGAGAAGATAAAAAACCTCAAGGGCGGAATGGACCTGTTCGTGAGTGAGGACGAGAAGTTCCTCGTTAATTACAATTCCAGAAATACGGTATATGTGTACGATCTGGCGGCGACGAACTCGAAGCCGATGTTTTCCGTGCGCACCGTAAGCAACGTCGGTGAGGTCGCGATCTCGCCTGACGGGAAGCTAATCGCCGCTAAAAATACGAGCGGCGAGATGGCGGTGATCTCGATGGAGACGGGTGAAGAGCTCCTGAGAAACAAGATGTGCCGGTCGGAGGGGTACCGCATTGTTTTCACTGATGACGGCAAGTACGTGTTGGACTTTGACTGGAACGGAACGACGATGCTCTTAGACTGGAAGGCCAATGAATTTCAAGTTCTCGACGGCCCCAACATAAGAGGCACGAACGGCAAGCCCTACATTGCTTACATGCAGTACGACAGGTACAGCAAGCAGATCTATAAGTTTGTCGACGGCGAAAAGGGATATAGCAAGTGCCGCGGCGTCGCAGAGACTGCACAGTTCAAGAAAAACAAGGTCAAATACAAAGTCGTCCGCGAGTTTAAGGGCCACGTCCCGGATTATCACAGCAGCATATCGTTCTGCAAAGAGCATAACTATTACTGTGACCTCATGACCGATGAGATCGTCAAGTGCGACAAGGATTTCAATGAGCTCGCACGGCGTAGCTATCCCTCATACTACGACGGACAGAACGGGCGCCTGGTCAAATGCTGGGTATCGCCCGGCGAAAAGTACGCGCTGATGGATTCGTTCAGCGGTCCTTTGATCCTGATCGAAATGGAAACGGGCAAGGTCGTCCGCAGTTTTGATTATATGTATACCTGCGGTTTTACGATGGTGAACGGAGACAAAACGTTTATAATATCCACTTGGGAAGGGACCCATATCGGTAATCTGTAAGGAGAATTAAAATGAGATATTCAGCAACAGTATTGATTATATATTTTGCGCAGCTCCTGCCTGTTTTTGCAGGGATTGCCCTGCTCGTTTTGGGCATCATGATCGCGGCCGGAAAAGAGAAGTCGCTCAGAGTGCTCGGAATAGGTTATATCGTTAAGGCTGTGCCGGCTATTATGAGCGCTGTTTCAACCCTCGTGATACGCACGGTTTCCGCGAAAGTGTTTGCATCCTTTTCAGTGGGAACCAGTTATATTTCCATTATCTGCTCCACCGGATTTCTGGTCTGCGTATGCTTCTTTGTTCATAAGAATTACGGCAAAAAGCTCATCTACATCCCCGTTCTGGCGGTGCACATTGGCGGACTGATCGTTTCAAGAGTCGTAACGTTGCTGCTGGTCAACGTGATAAATACCAGGAAAAATTACACAGCATGGATCAGCATGACCAATTTGATCAACAGCTTTGTGGTCGACGCTGCCGTTGCAGTGATAATCATCATCGTGTTCTACATGAACAGAAAGAACGAAAAGGTTATCCCGTTGGCATGGCTCGGTGAGGTGATCATTCTTGCGGCTTCAACTTTCAGGACTCTGATCTACATCGGCTATTATCTGGCCGTCATCAACCATACAAGATTAAGACAAATTTCCGATACCATGATGACTCTGTTCTTCGGTGTCATTTCGCTTGCTGTGGTTGCTACTCCGCTTTACATCACGGTCATGGCGTACAAGAGGAAAAACGCGCCCGCGGCTGTTCCGGCAGCGGCACCTGCGGCAGCACCGGTAACCACACCTGCAGCAGCTCCCGAAGCGGTAACGGAACCCGCAAAGCAACCCGATCAGCTCTGAAAAATAAATATTCATACTTTAAACATAGGAATATTCATCTTTGCGTGTAAAAATGTAATTTATAAAGAAGTTTTCCGCGAGGTATGTGTCCTGACACACATTCCGGTGGACAGGACACCGCGCAGATACGAAGAAAGCAAAGCGGAGCAGAAGGCCGCATAAAGATGCATAACGAAAAGGAATTCCACGTACCGGAGGAGCTTCACGTCCCCGAAGAACTTCATGTTCCGAGGGAGTATACGGAAGTGCCCGATCCGTTTACCGTGGGACCTTTCTGCATCGAACCGCCGACGGAATACGTTTCGGACGAAAAGGAGTACAAGGAGCCCAAGCCCGGGGAAGGTGCAGGCAGGCGCAGGAAGGACATCATGCAGATGATGTATTTCGCGGCGCTCTTGTCGTCGGTTGCTTCCATAACTAATTACATTGGCAACGGCAACAAGACGTTCGACATGAACGCGTATATCAGGGAGCACAGAGACTGGGCAGGCGAAGGCGACGAGTACCTGTACCTGAGCAATGACTACTGGGGATTTACCGCGGGACCGGGTGAGAACGGAAGCAACTTCACGCGCTTCAGGTACAACCTTGAGCAGGTGAGCGAGTATTCCTGCAAGGTTTACGCTTTCGATTTCGACTGGATGACCTACATGGTGATCAAGAGCGAGGCCATCGTGACTTTCGTAAAGGACGGGGACGGCTACAAACTGGATGTTTACGACACTGCCCATCCTGAAACGCATAAGACTTTCAAGTATTTAAAGCCCGAGATCTCCAACTACAGCGAAAAGAAGGAGATGCTCGAGATCCATGAGATGAGCACGCAGGAGATCTTAAACAAGGTCCGCGAGTTCTATATCGAGCACGACGCACCTGTCTACGGCGACATAACGAAGATAGTCTTTAACACCGACGGAACCGGATTCGTATACGACGGAAAGAAGCAGAAGCCGTTCACTTACAGGCTGGGTGAAGACACCTGCGATCCGTCGATAACGCTGGATGTCGGCGGTGATGAGATCAGCGCGGTCCTTTTGTTTGACAGCGACATCGGCCTTCTTGGATTAAAGCTTCTGGGCAAGGGTTCGAACGCTTTCAGTTTCGCATCTTTCGTGCCGCTTGAAACGCCGGCAGAGACAGAAGAAACGGAAGAACAGCCAAGTGAGAGCGAAACCCAAGAGACCAAGGGCAAAAAGACCAAGGAGACAAAGGCAACCGAGAAGGCGCTCAAACTTTCGGAATACATCGAGGGCCACAGGGACTGGAAATCAGGGAGCGGCTCGATGTACCTGTATATCGGCAGCACCGGCTGGGGCTATATCGCGCTGCCCGGAATGGGAAACGCGGGAAACACGGAATTCAGGCGTTTCAGGATCGATGAGATAAAGGACAGTGACAATCTGATCAGGTGCACGACGTATCTGTGGGACGGCAGTTCGGCAAACCTTGAGAAACAGGAGTTCACTTTGGAATTCACGCCGTACAGCAAGAGCAAAGGCAAGGGAAAGGGCAAGGAAACGGGCTTTACGATGGAGCTCTGCAGGCCCAATACGGCAGGCAACCTTAAGTTCGTAACCGTTGAAGCGCAGGACGTTCCTGATGAATGCACCGGCGAGATCAGAAGGATCCATGACCTCAGCATGCAGCAGCTTTTGAGCAGATACAGCTCGTTCCATATCAATGAAGGTAAGCCCGTGACCGACAATTTCGACAGGATCGAATTCTCGGGCAACGGCACCGGAAACCTCTACATGAACGGCGAGGCACATCCTTTCACATACAGCTTCAACGGCGATGATGCTGACCAGACGATCCACATAACAGTTGACGGAAATGAGACACATGCGTTCTTATCCTTTGACGGCGGACTCGTTGCCATAAGGTATTTCGGGCACATCGAAGAAGCTGGGCATTTCGGATATTTTCTCGCGGATTAACATAGGTCAAGGCGGCGTCCTTTTACGCGTGGCAGAATACCATCAGGAGGAAGTATCATGAAAGACATTCTTATAGGCACATGGGCGTGGGGCACCGGCATGAACGGCGGTGCGATGGTATTCGGAAAAAAGCAGGACCCCGAGGTCCTCAAGAGTTCGTTTAACGAGGCGGTAAAGATCGGGTTTCTCAACTGGGACACCGCAGCAGTTTACGGCATGGGAACGGCCGAAAAGCTTTTGGGTTCGCTCGTAAAAGGGCGAAAAGGCATATTCATCTCGACCAAGTTCGCGCCGCCCAAGAAGTATAAGAACGGGGCTCTTACCAAGTCTTTCGGCGAGAGCATGGAGCGTCTGGGGATCAGTTCCTGCGACCTGTTCTGGATCCACATGCCGAACGCTCTTGAAGAGAACGTAAAAGAGGCGATACCGCTCATCAAGGCGGGAAAGATAAAGTTTCTGGGTATCTCAAACGTTTCACTCGCGCACATTCACACGGCCGAAAAGCTCCTTGCAAAAGAGGGCCTCAAGCTCGGCGCGGTGCAGAACCACTTCAGCCTCTTAAGGAACGATCAGCAGCCCATCATCGACTACTGCAACGCGAACGGAATCCGCTACTATGCGTATATGGTCCTGGAGCAGGGCGCGCTCTCCGGTCATTACGACGCAAAGCACCATTTCCCGGCGCTTTCATTCCGCGGAATGATGTTCCCGAAATCCAAGTTCGTAAAGATCGAAGGCCTCATAAACTGCATGAGGGAGATCGCGAAAAAGCATAACATCGATCCTTCACAGGTCCCCATTTTATGGGCTCTTTCAAAGGGTGCTCTGCCGATAGTCGGCATCACCAAACCTTCGCACGCGCAAAAGCTCGCTGAGGCGATAGACGTAGTTCTGACTGATGAGGAGCTTGCTCTTATCGAGAAGGAAGCCGCTGCCACGGGCATCCGCCAGCAGGGCAGCTGGGAACCGCAGTAAATGGGGCCTTGCGGGGCGCGAACGCAAAATTAAGGTTCTGAATAAAGCCCGCCCATGAACTCAGTGGCGAACTGGATCTTTGTTGGATTAAAGATGTCGCGGCTCTCATCCGCGGGGTAGCAGAAGAAGGTGTCATCGTAGGTCGAAAGCGCGATGCAGTCGCCGTACTTTCCCCTGAAGTCGTACTCCGTATGCACTGATATCATTGATTTTGCGGGGAAGGTGAGAGTCTCTTCCTTGCCACTCCTGTAGTTGTTGAAAGTGAGCGTAAATCCGCTGCAGTCGTGAGTTAATCTTCCCATGCCGCAGTCGATGAAGTTCTTTGCGTTGGGAAGTCCCCTGACGTTTACTTTTGCATCGAGGCTGTAGGTGCCGTTTCGTACTTCATCGTGCACGAAACCGCGCTGCCATTCGTACCAGTCCGGGATGCGGACAGTTTCAGAAGGAGAAGATTCAGAATGCAAAACGCCCAGTTCGTCCATCTCGTATGAATCGCCGCAGTGCCTGCAGAACAGGCGCGTTCCTGACGATCTCATAGCGAAATCCTTACCGCATTTCCTGCATCTGTAGAGAGGGAAGTGAAGGCCCTCAGCGCGCCAGGGATCAGCGATCTTAATGCCCTTTTCGAGCTGGTATTTATACTCGTCGTAAGTGAGTTCTTTGGTGATGCGGCCAAGTATCTCGTCTACTGAAAGAGACGATATCTCATCCTTCGTGATCACGCACTTGAGGTCTGCGTGGAGCCTTGCGCCCTTGCGGGGCTTTAAGTTCCAGATGGGCTGCTGAAGGTAGCATCCCTGCATGTTGAGGGTTACGACCGGTACTTTGAGGAGCTTGGCGAGCTTTGCGATCGAGGGCGTCATGTGTGAGTTCGTGCCGACGTTCGCATACCTTGCCTCGGGGTAGATCACCATTACGTCGCCTCGGTCGATGACGCGCGTGATGTTGCGGATGAGGCACTGGTCGTTGATGAACTTGCGTGTTCCAAGGCATCCGACCTGGCGGTAGAGCCAGTCGCCCCACGTCTCAAAGCCTTCGAGCTCGCTGATGTAGTTGGCCCTGAAAGGCTTTAATACCAAGGGTGTCACGTAGAAATCCATGAAGGAATTGTGCGAGCAGTAGACGAGGAAGGGCGGCTTGATGCCCTCCATGTTGTGCCTGTCGATCTTGAGCTTGTAAGGCATCGTGACGAACTTGCAGATAAGCCACATCAAAGGCAGGAGGAAAAGGTTTTGCCTCGGCGGCACCTTTGCCCTGTCAAACGGCGTTATGTCTATCCTGGGATCGTTTATGTCGCGGTGCATTAAGCAGCCATTCTCCTTTACCCTTATAACCTTATAAAAGATACCACAAGATGCGTGTGGTACAATACTATGGCGTCCGCGAAAAGGCGCCGCCCGCCGGCGTGGATGCCCCGGGCACATACAGAATAAGACAAAGGGTGAATGAAATGGGTGATACGGAAAACGGCGAGAAGAACAGACCGCTCTCTGAGCAGGAGCAGAAGAGGGTTGCGGCGTTCGCTCGCATTGAAGATAAGATGAAGGGAAAAGGCTACGTCAGAAAGGATCTGACGATCACGATCCAGAAGGCAAACGTTGTGGGACCTCTGCTTGTGCTGCCTTTCATGATCGCCGTCTGCGCGGCATTCGTTCTTATTCGCGGCACGGAACATATTACGTCCATGATCCATGAGAATAAGCTCATCGACGGTATCCTGCTCATCGTTGCGGGCATTTCCATGATCCCGCTTGCGGTCGTCCACGAATTCATCCACGGCCTTAGCTGGGGGATCTTTGCGGAGAATCACATGAAGGACATCGAGTACGGCTTCATCAAGGAGCTGATCACGCCCTATTGCTACTGCCGTGCTCCGCTTTCAAAAGGACAGTACATCTTCGGCTCCATGATGCCCATGACCATACTTGGTCTTGGCTTAAGCGTTCTGGGAATCGTCTTTTCGAGCCCTGCGCTCATGATCGCGGGACTCCTGCAGCTGCTGGGAGGCTCAGGCGACATACTTATCACGTCCATGCTCCTGCGCTATAAGACTGAGGGCAAGGATTTCGTCATAATGGATCACCCGACAGAGTGCGGGCTTGTCGTTTTCGAGAAGGCGAAAGAGGCCTGATCACTTAAGCTTTGAGTAGCTGTCTTCCCAGGGGGACTTGTCCCAGTAAGCGGTGTCAAAGCACTTCTTGACCTGAGCCATCCAGAATTCCATCTTCTCCTGAAGGTGCGGGCACTTGTAGACATTGGGCTCGACTTCGTATCCGTAAAGCGCGAAGACCATTGCGTTTGTGAGGAGCGTGGCCCTGTCCTCATATTCGTTTGCCTGCGAATAGGGGGCTATGAAATATACGTCTGAAGGCTGTGTTCCTTCCTTGAGCGGGCAGTATTCAGCCTGGCCGAAATTGTATTTATCCTCTGACTTCCTGTCTGATCTTTCCGTGTACGTGAAACCTTCGGGATTGAGCTTTGCCCATTCTTCAGTCTTGAGGAATCCCTTGGACTTGAGCTTGAAGTCCGTCAGGTGCACGATCTCATGCATGATGTCGATCGGATTGAATGTGCCGTCTATACCTGCGATGTCGATCAGGAGGTAGAACTCGCCTTTGGAATCCGTATCCGAAGTGCAGGCGTTGATGTTTGCGTCAGGGTATGTAAGGCTCTTGATGTGGCCCGTCATGTAGATCTTTACCGGGCTGTCCTCGGTGAGCCTTAACTGGTAAAAGAAGGTCTTGGGATAGACATTGAGGATATTGTCTAACGTCATGAGGGCCGTCTTTATGTTGGCTTCATTAGTGTACTTCTCAGCCACGATCTGCTCTGACTCGTCGCCGAACTCGGTCCTGACTTCATCACCGAAAACGATGTCGACACCGTATTTGGTCTCGATCTTTTTCTCCATCGTCTTTAAGTCGTCTGATTCGGAAAGCTTGTAATCGTCATAGTTTACGACAGCGTTCTCTATGAGGCGGCTCGTGGGTTTTCTGGCTTCCTCTGAAAGACCCACTGATACTGAGGGGTTTACGACCTTATTTGTTATGTCGGGCTCGCCGATGCTGCATGATGCGAGCGAGAGGACGAGTACGCCCGACAGGAGCATTGCTGTTATGTTTTTGAATCTGATCATTAAAAAATCTCCTTATCTGCGGCGATTGTAGCACTTGGCAGATAAGGAAATTGCGTGATGTTTGAGTGAAAAATAAAGTAAGAAAGTGGCAGGAAAAAGGATTCAGGAAACGGGAGCGGTTGTCTCTACGCCGCAGAACATTACGTTCTGGGTATTCTCGGTGGCACCTAAGTAACCGAAGGCTATCGTGGCACAGGTTACGATGATCACTGCAAGAACGATCATCAGCCCGATCAGGACGGATCCTCCTTTTCTCAAATTATCCTTTTTCATTTTCTTGCCCTCCTTTTTAGAAGTTGTTCCTTTTATGGCCTCATTATGTGCGTGTCAGGGAACATCAACAATCAGTAATGTTGCCGCCGTTTGATGTTTAAGCGACAGCAAGATGGCCTTGTGTTGAATTGTAAAAGGGTTATTTCGCCAGATACTTGAAAAAGATCTTATTCTCGTAATCGTAGACGTAGAACTGGCCACTGACCATATCCAGATACTGTTCGTTTGCAATATTTCCAAAAGATGTTATTCCTGTTGTCATGTCCTGTTTTGGTTCGATTCCTGTGTAGATCATGGACGTAAACAATACAACGGTAAGCAGGAAATTAAAGGTGGTGTATGCCGACAGGAGGAGGGTGAGAACCTTGAGCCTTGGTTTTATTTTCCTGTTGCCCTTTTCCATCATTTCATTGAAAGCATCAGTAACGTACATTACGGCATAGAGCGAGATAGCAAAGAGTGGCGCCATGGATCCTCTCATAAGCAGATCGTTCGGTCCGGTCATCTTGTAGATCGGGAATATCAGCATCGTTGCAACCGAGCCATAGAACATCCAGTTCTTCTTATACTTTTTATGGATCAGCAATGCCCAGATACCGAACTCGAAGATCACGTATAAAGCGTAATCAAACAGCAGGTCGGACCACTTGCTGTAGAACTTCCAGATAAAGCCGTTTTCGTATGTGGCGTTGGAATTCGCCGTGTAGAACGGGGCAAAGCAGATGAAGAAAACGACCGGAGCAATAATGTTTCCTACGGAGAAGACGTTTCGGATAACTTCTTTGAACTTGAGGCCCCTGTTTGCCTCGAAAAGCTTTACGACGCACATCGGAAGGATGCCGATGGCGGCCCAGGGCGAGTAGCAGAACATGAGTGACCCAAGAAGGCCAACGCAGTTTGATTTTACGCAGAGCAGCAGAAGCACCGTGATGAGCCAGCCGGGGATCGACTGGTGGAATACATTCATTAACTGGTAAAAGTTGCCCATTACCCTGATATGCCAGGTCCAGTCCTCCCATGTCGGGTTAAAACCGGTCCAGAGGCGGTAGTAGTAGGGGAAGATGTCAAAGCCTGCAAAGAGCATCAGCGCAACGAATATGAACTTTGACTGCTTGCCGTAGAGCAGCATTGCTCCGATGGCAACTAACATCAGGCCTATGGCAGACCAGATGAAGATGGCGATCCTGGCGGCCATCAGTCCGAAGGCCTTGCCAATGAGAGCCGGTACCATCCAGAAAACGAAATAGTAAGCAAATGCGACTTTTCCCTGGCCGAGAGCCTGGGCCACGGCCGGGTTGCTCTGTGTCGAAAAGTCGTAGATGACGGGCCATTTGTAATTGATGAGGTCATATAATATCGCATATCTGACGCGGTGGTCACCTACGCACCACGAGAATTCACCTACTCCGCTCAGATAGATGACGAGGAGGACAGCAGGGATCAGAAATACGAAATATGAGGCTTTGACCGTGACAGAGCGCTCGGTAAGAGGTTTCTCAGCCTTTTTGGCGGCCATGTCGTGCCAGGTCCACCAGCACGCAAACGCGGTAAGCAATGAGAAAAGCACTGCCCAAACGGGCTTTAAGTATCCGAAGAAAAATATGATGACCGGTACCGTCAGATAGATCAGAGCAGCAAGAAAGAATTTGCTCTGCGTGATCTTTATCTCTTTTTTACCTGAACCTGTCTTTATGCTGCCAGTTTTGTTCATAAATACAAAATAACAATATCCGTGGGTCCCATGTTCCTTGCGGTAAGATTATACATTATTCCAACAGCACTATAAATCTTTGTATAATATTGTCAGAAATTAAAAGGCGGATATTTATGACGGAAATGGACAGCAGGAAAAAACTGACACAGAGGATACTGTTTTCCTTTGCTGTCGCATTGGTGACGATACTTGTCTTTTCTTGCTGTTCGCCCCTTTATCCGTTCAATTACTGGGAGGACCCCAACTGCTTTTTCACGGTGGGCCTGGGTATCCTGAAAGGCCAGGTGCCCTACAGGGACCTCTACGAGCAGAAGGGCCCGCTCCTTTATTTCATCCATGCGCTCGCGGCGCTTATCTCAAGGAACTCATTCCTCGGCGTGTTCTTCATCCAGATCGTGATCTGCACGGTCACGCACTTCTTCTGGATCAAGATCGCGGAGCTCTATACCAAGGTCACCATAAGGCTCTACATCCTGTCGGTTCCCGCATTGATGTTGCTCTATTCGGTCAATTCGTACTTTTACGGTGACAGCGCGGAGGAGATGATCCTTCCGTTCTACGTCATCACGCTCTACATTATCCTCAAGGCAATCAAGACTAAAAAAATGCCGGGCAAGGGCGAGACCGCGTTCATCGCCATAGGTTCCGCCTGCGCCTTCTGGATCAAGTACACCCTTTGTGGATATTTCCTGGGTACGGTCCTGATCTTCCTGGTGTTTGCGATCCGCGAAAAGAAGTTCAAGGAGCTCCTCAAGCTGATCGGCGTCTACATCGCGACTTTCGTATTAGCCTCACTTCCGGTGCTTGCATATTTCGCGGCA
>JAFWQF010000062.1 GCA_017509205.1 Clostridiales bacterium
CTCGAGGTCTGTGCCGGGTTCGCAGAAGAACTCAAGCTCCATCTGCTCGAACTCTCTTGTACGGAAGATGAAGTTACCTGGTGTGATCTCGTTTCTGAAAGACTTACCGATCTGGCAGATACCGAACGGAAGTTTCTTTCTTGCGGAACGCTGAACGTTTGCAAAGTTTACGAAGATACCCTGAGCTGTCTCAGGTCTAAGATAAACCTCAGATGTTGCATCCTCGGTAACTCCGATGAATGTCTTGAACATGAGGTTGAACTTTCTGATGTCGGTAAAGTTGTGACCGCCGCATACAGGGCAGGGAATGTTCTTCTCTCTGATGTAAGCGACCATATCCTCAGGGCTCATGCCTTCAACGGATACGCCCTCAACACCGTTCTCTTTGTTCCAGTCCTCTACGAGGTTGTCTGCTCTCTGACGTGCCTTGCACTGCTTGCAGTCAATGAGAGGATCGGAGAAACCGCCGACGTGGCCTGAAGCGACCCATGTCTTGGGGTTCATTATGATAGCCGCATCGAGTCCTACGTTGTAAGGGCTCTCCTGTACGAATTTCTTCCACCATGCAGCTTTAACGTTATTCTTAAGCTGGACTCCTAACGGGCCGTAATCCCAGGAATTTGCAAGGCCGCCGTAGATATCCGAACCCGGATATACAAAGCCTCTGACCTTAGCGAGGGATACGATCTTGTCCATTGTCTTTTCAACAGCCATCTGTATATCTCTCCCTTAGTCTTCCTGCTTCTCGTCTTCATCAGCGAACTCGTCTTCTTCAACGTATTCGCCTTCTGATTCTTCCTCTTCTTCACCGCCGTTGATAGCGTTGAAGAGATTGTCCATACCCTTGTCGCTGATGTCCTGTGTAAGATCGATGCCGGATCTCTCAAGACGCTCTTCCTCGAGAAGTCTCTGTCTTGTTCTCTCCTCTTCGATCCTGCGGATCCTCTCCTCACGTGTGATCGGGATCACTGCCTCGCTTGAAACGTCGCCCTCAACGGCAACGATCTTGTCAGCAGCAACCTCGCGGCATGCGAGTGAAACAACATTTGCTGCATCGGTATCGTCAACCATCGGCTGAGCTCCGTCGGTAAGCTCTCTGGCGCGCTTACTTACGAGTACTGCGAGATCATAAGGGCTCGCTGACTTTGCCTTGAGTTTCTCGATTGAAGGATCTGTTAACATTTTTCCTCTCTCCTTTATAAAAGTGCTTTTGCTGTATCTATGTTCTTCGAAGCTTTAAGCTTTTCGGCTGTGATTATCGCGACTATCTCTCTTGCCGCAGTGTCTATGTCTCCGTTGGTAACCAGGTACTCGAATTCACCGGCGCGTCCGATCTCTTCTTTTGCCTGGGCAAGTCTCTTCCGGACTTTCTCCTCGGTCTCGGTGCCCCTTCCCCTGAGTCTTGCCTCGAGTTCCTCCATCGAAGGCGGGAGTATGAATATCGTGACAGTATCAACGTCGAATTTTCTGTTGAGCGCGAGGCTGCCTTCTATCGTGATATCGAAAAGAACGTCCTGTCCCTTCGTAACCATTTCCTTCAGAGGTCCCGCAGGAGTTCCGTAGTAGTTGTCGACATAGGTATCGTACTCTACGATCTCATCGTCTTTTATCATCTGCTCGAACTGTTCTTTGGTCCTGAAGTAGTATTCGATGCCGTCTTTTTCCTGGCCTCTCGGAGCTCTTGTCGTAACAGAGATCGAATGTCCCACGCTTCCGGGATTTGCCTGCTCGAGAAGCTCTTCGACTTTCGCGAGCACGGTGCCCTTTCCGACACCCGAAGGTCCTGATACCGCAACGATCAATCCTCTGAAATCTCTCATCCCAGCATCTCCTTTATCTCTGCGCAGCTCTTAGCCGAAAGAAGGATCATGTCTGTATCCGTGATGACGGCTGACTGGCACTTCTTGCCCGCGCAGCAGTCAACACATGAACCTCTGTCCTTAGCATCCTGTATCATGCGTCTAACCGGTGCGGAATCAGCGGCCGCAACGCAGACTATCCTGCTGCTTGCCGCGATGTTGCCGAAACCGATGTCAATGAATTCTGCCATTTAACGTTCCTTACACCAGGTTCTGAACCTGTTCCCTCATCTCTTCGACAATGTTCTTGCAGAGAAGAACGTTGTTCGTAATCTCTATGTCGTTTGCCTTGCTGCCTGTCGTGTTGACCTCGCGGTTGATCTCCTGGATGAGGAAATCCATCTGCTTGCCTACGGCGCCGTCACCGGAAAGGATCTTCCTTGCCTGTGCGATGTGGCTTGAAAGTCTTGTGAGTTCTTCATCGATCGCGCACTTGTCGGCAAAGACGGCAACCTCGGCTGCGAGTCTGTTGTCATCGTAGAAAGCACGCTGGTCGCTTGAAAGGATCTCGTCGATCCTTGCGGTGAGCTTCTCCCTGTATGTCTCGATGACCGAAGGTGCGTGATTGAAGATCTCATTCCTGATCTTCTCAAGGTTATCGACCTTGGAAAGGATGCTTGCGCAGAGGTTGTCGCCCTCTCTCTTTCTCATTGCGAGCATACCGTCGATTGCGGCGTTAAGGGTCTCCGTGAGTTCAACGGCAGCCCTTGCCTCATCGATGGTCTTCTGCTCTATGGAAAGAACATCCTGGAATCCTGCAAGGTCGGTAGCCTTGAAATCATCTTCCCTGCCGGAAACTTCAGCGAGCTGCTTTGCAGCATCGGAATATGCCTTCGCAAGGCCTTCGTTTACAGAAACGGTCTGGCCCGCATTCTCGGTATCGCTGTAATTGATGTAGCAGTCGATCTTGCCTCTGACGAGACGCTCGGTGATGATCCTTCTTACGTCAACTTCGGCAAAGTTGAAAAGTCTGGGGAGTCTTACATTAATATCGCAAAACCTGCTGTTGACCGATTTGAGCTCTACACTGTATTTTCTGGTATCAAAAACTTTCTCACTGCGGCCGAACCCGGTCATGCTGTAAGCCATAAAAACTCCTTAGATGGTACGGAATAAAAAAGCCTTACCGCTTCGGAATATTCCTCCGCTTAAGGCTCTGCATTATTATATATTAATATAAGATAATTGTCTATCAAATTTGTTTTATCAGTTCCCGCAACGCCTTTATTCATTGCGTTTGCGGACTCGAAAAATTTTTTCAGGCCGATTTTTGTCAGCTGATCCTGACCGGTCTGAACCCGGTAAAATCGGCAGCGGCGCAGATGAACTCTGTTCCTTCAAAATCACCTTCGAAAACCTTCTTGTGAGCACTGCCGTGAAGATGACCGTATACGCAGATGTCGACGCCGCCTTCGGCCATCATGTGAGCAAATTCCGTAAAGTCTTTCTTCGCAGTTACGGGCGGATAGTGGATCATGAAGATATGCTTTTTCATATGCTCCGGATCAGCTTCCTTAAGCACATCGATGCACATCTTTATCCTGAGTTTTTCACGCTCATAGATCTTCTTGTTGTCAGATCCTTCTATGCTCTCTTTCGTCTCGATCATCCAGCCCCTGGTGCCGGTGACGAGAGCATCCTCAACGGGAACGACGTTGGTCCTCACGAACTCAAGATCGGTAAGTCCTTTTTCTGCGAAGAACTCCTCCATCTTCTTCATCGTGGTCCACCAGTAATCGTGATTGCCGCGGCAAAGGAGCTTTCTTCCGGGAAGGTCAGATATGAACCTGAAATCCTCTTCTGCCTTGTCTATGTAAGTTGCCCATGAGATATCGCCCGGAATGAGCACGGTGTCTTCATCAGTCACCATGTTCTCCCAGTTTTCCTTCACTCTTCCGATGTAGTCCTCCCACTGGTGTCCGAACACTTCCATTGACTTGTTCGGGCAGCTCAGGGACAGATGCAGATCCGCCAATGCGTATATGGACACCTGTTACTCTCCTTCGTGAAAGAATCCGTAAATGGCTTCGGCATCCTTTTCGGAGATCCCCTTGACCTGTGCAAGGTTTTCCTTTGATGCTTCGCTCACAGCCTTGATTGTACCAAACGACTCCAAAAGAAGCTTCCTTTTTGCGGGACCGATTCCCGGGATCCCCTCAAGCTTGTATCTCATATTTCTCTTTCCTGAAAGTTTTCTCTGATAAGTTATCGCGAACCTGTGGACCTCGTTCTGAACGGTCGTAAGGAATCTCAAAAGACCCACTTCGCCGTCTGTCAGTTCCCTGCCTTCGAGCCTAATCTCGCGGCCGTCTTCAAAGACGATGCCCGAGGTCTTGTGGTGATCGTTCTTGACCATTCCCGCGAGCTTTATGTTCTCCGTTCCGGGCAGCTCCCTGACGACCGACGCAACGGCATTTAACTGACCCGCGCCGCCGTCCACGAGTATTATGTCAGGCCATGTGAATCCGTCACTTTCGGAGTGTGCAAAACGCCTTTCCAAAGTTTCTCTCATCGAAGCATAGTCGTCCTGCTCAGTGACCCTTTTCATCTTGAACAATCTGTAAGACTGCCTGTCGGGCCTGCCGTCCTTGAAGACTACCATGCCCGCGCAGATGTCATCGTTTCCGAGGTTGGAGATATCGAATGATTCAGCGCGCGAAAGCGAGCCTTCAGGAGCGTCCATTATGCTTTCCAGATAGCGCAGCGGAGCAGAAGGATCAGCGCCCGCGTTTCCGCCTCGAAGGATACGACGTACCATCATCTCGCGCGCATTGAGCTTAACCAGTTCGGACAGCTCCGTGAGTTCTCCTCTTTCCGCAACGTGAATCCTGACTTTTCTTCCCGCCTTTTCCGAAAGGAAACCCTCGACCGAAGGGACATCCGCGTCTTCGGGAACATAAGGTATGAGAACAAGCGGCGGCACAAAAGGTGCCTGCTCGTAGTACTGCATGAGGAAGTTTGAAAGGATGTCTGCCTGCTCGCTCTCGTCTCCCGGGAAGAAATAAGTTGAAGATCCGACTATCCTTCCTTCTCTCAGCTCGAGCTTTCGGACGCACGTCTCACCCGCATCAGAATAAAGGCCGATCGCGTCGACATCGCGCTCTACGCTTAAGAAAACGCGCTGGTTGCGGCTTATGTTCTTAAGTGCGATCATACGGTCGCGCAGGACTCCCGCACGCTCGAATTCAAGCGCCTCCGCAGCCTTCTCCATCTGCTCGGTGATGTCCTTTTCAATGCCGTCGTACTTACCCTCGAAAAAGAGTACGATCTGCTTAGTCATCCTTCTGTAGTCATCGGCGCTTACGGTACCGAGGCACGGCGCCATGCATTTCCCGATGTGATAATTAAGGCAGGGTCTCTCCTTGCCGATGTCTCTCGGGAAAACCTTTCTGCAGCGCTTGAGCGGGAAGATATCCAGGATGGCTTTCAGGACCTCGTTGCAGTCGGAATTCATGTAAGGTCCGTAGTATCTCGCGCCTGCCTTTCTTGCAGCGGGTTCCGGACGGAATGCCTTGAATACTCTCGGATATTCTTCGTTTAAAGTTATGCAGATATAAGGGTAGCCTTTGTCGTCTCTTAAGAGGATGTTGTAGTGCGGCTGATATCTCTTGATGAGGTTGTTCTCGAGAAGCAGTGCCTCGGATTCCGAACCTACCACGGTGTACTCGAAATCGGCTACGTGCGACACCATCGCGGCAACCTTTGGACTTGCGATGACTCCGCCTCCGAAATAGCTCTTTAAGCGGTTCCTGAGCTTCTTCGCTTTACCCACATATATAACAACGCCCGAAGCGTCCTTCATAAGGTAAACTCCGGGAGTCTGAGGAACTGTGTCCAGCCTGGCGTCGAATTTCCCGCCGGACATTATACTGCGATCTTTGGATTCTTGAGGTGTGACATGAGAGCGTTGACTGCTTCCTGAGCATCGTCGCCGTCAGCTTCGATCTCGATCTCTGCACCGTTCTCTATTCCAAGTGACATGACACCGAGCAGGCTCTTCGCATTTGCGCGCCTTCCGCTGCGGACCAGATAGATCGTGCTCCTGTACTGGGAAGCCTTCTGAATGAGTACGGCGACCGTCTTCATCTGAAGCGAGTCTTCACAGTCAAAAACAATCTTCTCTTTTACCATAATTGGAATACACCTTCCCTAATGAATTACTCCACAAGTATATTTTTGGAAACCTTGAAAATCAACACAAAATAAGGCTCTGTAGGCAATTTCGACTATTTAACCCATTTGCCGATTAATTGCGCTTTCCTTTTGTTAAATTTCACAATCCATCAGGATGGCATCTCTGCCAACGCCAAAATATCCCTTACGAATGTTGTACGATTTGAAACCGCACTTCTTATATACCGCAACTGCAGCAGAATTGGTGCTTTCAACCTCGAGATACATGTGCTTGACGCCGCGTTTTTTCAGATCTTCCATAAGGTGTTTGAGGATAGCGGTCGCTAACCCTTTTCCGCGTTCTTTTTCATCCGTGACGACGTTTCCGATGTTGCCTTCATCGATCACGATATCGCATCCGATATAGCAGACGACATGACCGTTCTTCTCGGTTACGAATGCACATTTATTGTCTTCGGTAATGAGTTTTTCGATCTCATTTCTCTGCCATGGATGAGGGATCGAACCTTCCTCAAGTCCCATTATGCTGTCAACGTCACTATCCTCTGCAGGCCTGATCTTATACTCTTCTGCGGCATCGTTTTTCCTCAGGCGTTCAGCCTGTGAAACGGCACAGTAAGTTGCCTTTACGTCTCTCGCGCTGATCAGATCGGGATGCGCAAAAGCGGCACCAGCAACACCCTTGGGTGTTATCGCCGCACCCTTTGCGCAGTATACGTTGATGTGAACTTTATTGCGTTCGAAAGCCTGCTTCATCACTTCAGCACCGCTTCCGACAACCAATATCTGACGTCTCGTACCGTATACGATCTCAGGCATGTTCTTTATCTTTTTCGCGAGGTCATCAGCATCGTATGCATCTTCGGGAATGAGCGTTTTCATCGTGTCATCCTCGAAAACCCTTGCGAACACACGGTTGTTTCTTGCATCGATCGCGGGCACGAGGACCGTCTCTTCCCTTGCTGTCGCAGTTGCATTTTCGCATGACCTTGCAAGCGCCTCGGTCGATGAAACAGAAATGCAAGGCTTACCGGCGGCAAGAGCCATTCCCTTTACTGCAGCAAGGCCTATCCTTATTCCGGTAAAAGAACCGGGGCCAACGGTGATTGCGTATGCATCAAGGTCTTCATGCCTGAGCTTTGCCTGTTCCATCACTCGGTGAACAAGCGGCATGAACGTCTCGGAATGAGTCCTCGTTTCGAAGCTCAGTTCATACGCAATCTCCCTGCCGTCTTCATACACACCGGCACTGCAATTCTGATTGGATGTATCACAGACGAGTATTTTCATAAGACTTCGCACCCCGCTTCGGCAGCAGCCCTGATCAGGTTCTCAGCGCCCAGGCTGCCTGTCTCGGTAACGTCAAATCTTCTCTCGTCACCGTTGCCGCTGATCTTCATCTTCACGGTATTCCCGGGCAGTGCACCTTCGATGACTCCGCCCCACTCTATTACGCAGACGCCTTCCCTGAGAAAGTATTCATCAAGTCCGCTCGCGTAGAAATCGTCCTCGCCCGAAAGTCTGTATGTATCAAAATGAAAGAGCATCAGCCTTCCGCCGGAGTATTCGTTGACAATGGTAAACGTGGGGCTTGCCACAGGATCTTCTGATCCCATTCCCCTGGCAATGCCTCTGGTAAGGCAGGTCTTTCCCGCCCCCAGGTCGCCGTCAAGAGCGATGACAGTACCCGCTTCCAAATACTTTGAAAGCGCCTCTCCGAATCTCTCTGTCTGCTCTGAAGAATCTGTCGTAAAGCTGATTTTCATCGTTTGAATTTTACATTGTCGTCCGTATGACCGCAAGGTGTTTGTTTTGGCCAGCCACATCTTCAGGTCATTCTCTGTTTCACGACCTGTTTTTCCATAAACAGAGCAAGAAACAGGTAATATGCATGTATTTTTCATTCCATTCTCCATTCCACGACCTGTTTTTCCATAAACAGAGCATAAAACAGGTCGTGAGCCTCGCATTTTGTCGGTAATTGTCGGTTTTTGTCGGACACAAGAGCTTTTTTGCCTTGTATCATCTTCATATGGACTTATCTTTATTTTGTGACACCTATATCATAGCTGAGTATTCGCATCTGGCCGGCATTATCAACAATATGCCCAGATACAAAACTGGCATGCATGAGGGAAAACAAGTTATCCGCGAATACTTCGTCAATGATGACAAGGTATCCAGAAGAGTAGTTAACGAGAATAGCCGGTTCTATGCCGAAAAGCAAAAGCAATTCGAGTTTTACAACACCCTCCAACAAAACCTCGCTCAATATAAGCAAGAACTCATCCGCCGTCGCCTGACCTTCCCCGGCGATTTCAGATTTATCAGAGAACCGTCCTCTTATAACAACGATGCATGGAACCAAATGATCCCTTGTTCAAATCCCCGTGAGATCAGCAACGAGTACTATGACGATTACGGATTCCATGTCAGGACCAGAGGCGAAATGATGGTCGGCAACGCGCTTAAGGATCTTGGCCTTGAGGCGAAATATGAGCCAACGTTGGTGCTCAAGGGCGGCAGGAAGAAAAGCCCCGACTATTCATTTCCGGTTCCTGTTATAGACCGCTGCTTTTTCGTTGAGTTTATGGGAATGGCCGATGACGAGGGATACATTGAATCAAATTACGGAAAGATTGACGAATATATGCGGAGCGGCATCCTGCTGAACCGCGATCTGATAGTAATAACCGGGACCGGGAACTGGCTGCCGAAACAGGAATCGATAAAACGCATAATTGCCGCTTTCATAAACAACGCCGTTCTGAGTGCTTATAACCGGAAATAAAAAACACGGCCGCCCAATGGACGGCCGCGGTAAATTGCATCGTGCAGTAACGATTAACGCTTACTGAACTGTGAAGCCTTACGAGCCTTCTTGAGACCCGGCTTCTTTCTTTCCTTCATACGTGCATCACGTGTGAGGAAGCCGGCTGCCTTGAGAACTGACTTGTAGTTGTCCTCATCAGCCTCAACGAGTGCTCTTGCGATGCCGTGACGGATAGCGCCAGCCTGGCCGGAGATACCGCCGCCGACAGCCTTAACGATAACATCGAACTTGTCCTCAGTCTCTGTGAGTGCGAGAGGCTGACGAACGAGGAGCTTCAGTGTATCGAGACCGAAGTACTCATCGATGTCCTTTGTGTTGATCGTGATCTTGCCGTTTCCGGGTACGAGACGTACTGCGGCAACTGCGTTCTTACGGCGACCTGTGCCGTAGTAATATACTTTGTTGCTGGATTTCTTTGCTGCCATTTAACTTAATCCTCCGAAATCAAAACGTATAAGCTTCAGGCTTCTGTGCAGTCTGCTCATGCTCAGCACCAGCGTAAACGTGGAGCTTTCTGAACATCTGGCGGCCCAGCGAGTTCTTGGGAAGCATGCCCTTAACTGCGAGCTCAAGTGCCTTCTCGGGATTCTTGTCCATCATGACACTGTACTTGACTTCCTTGAGTCCAGTAGGGAATCTTGTGTGATAACGATAAACCTTCTGGTCAAGCTTCTTGCCTGTAAGTACCATCTTGGAAGCATTAACTACGATTACATAATCTCCGGTATCAAGGAAAGGTGTGTATGTAGGCTTGTGCTTGCCGCGGAGAAGCTTTGCAACTTCTGTAGCGAGACGTCCGAGAGTCTTGCCCTCAGCATCGATGAGAAGCCATTTCCTTTCGATTGAATCCTTGGTTGCAACATATGTACCCATGTTGTTTTCTCCTTGAAATTCATTGTTTTTTCTGTATTGGCGCATGTCTGAAAAGACATATTTACCATGTCAGCCTGCATATAATATACGGGCATCCATGGTATGTCAAGCATTTTTCTCAAAAAATCTCCGATATTCTCCCGATTCCTCGAAAATTCTCCCGAATTCTCGTCTATCCTCACCTGCAATGTGCAGATGTATTAATATGCCCTCTTGGCGTAATAGCCCTTTGTGCTCTTGGCTTTCTTGGTAGCGCGCTTGGGATAGAGCTTGGATTCGAAGGTGTGGAAATCGTCAAGCTGTGAATCGATCTTCATAAAGAACGGATAAAGAGGCGTGCAGTCGCAGTGATACCAGCCCTTATCAACAAAAATAAGATTCCAATAGTGATTGCTCCTCGTAACCTTGCTGTTGGCTCTGGAAACGATGAGATTGGGAATGTTTGCGCGGTCGAGCAGGACCTTGTAGCAGCAGGTCATTACCCAACAGTTGCCCTTGCGGTTCTTGAATCCGTCACTGGCAGCCTTGTCAAAAGTAGGATGTCCCGCTCTGCCGAGGTATACGATGTTGTGGCAGACCCACTTATAGATGTTCTTGGCATACTCTGCATCGTTCTTGCCCTTCTTGATCCCCTTGAGGATCTTGTCTGCTGTTTTGTACACATCTTTGCTCTTTACATCAGCTGCAGAAGACTGCCATACCTCGAGCTGTATCTCGGCTTCGGTGACATTGCCGGAACGGTCAGTGGCCTTGTAGTGGACCTTGTACTTTCCGGGCTTGTTGGGATTGAACTTGGATGCGTCAATGTTGAGAACAGGCTCCGGATCGTAATTGTCGGTCACGGTAATTCCGTCTCTGAAATCGACGTCGTCGCCTGACCTTACCATCAGGTTGTTCTTGAGTCCGTCGATGATAGGAGGCTCTGAGTCCTTTGTAACGTGCATCGGGACTTCGATCACGGTCGAGTTCTGATAAGGGTCAGTGACCACAACAGGAACCATGAAATCTCCGCCTGCACTGACATCGGGGATGCCGTCCCTGAACTTGACTTCGGCAATGCCGTTGAGGTCATAAAGATCCTTGACGCACTTATCGACTTCCGGAAACGGATCAACGGTGAAGAATTCCTGCTTTACCGCCTCTCCCGTAGGAGCCGTTGTGTCCTGGATGGTGAGCCTGACATCCTTATCGAAATACTTGTCAAAGGCAACTTTCAGTCCGTAAACCGCGGGGATCTTTGTGTCGATGCCGCTGACATCGGTAACGAACCTGGCATCTTCAGGCATGTTTTCAAAGAAATCCGCTATCGAAAAAGTGCTGCCCGCCTCGATGGTTACATCGGTTATTACGGGCTTCGTGTAGAAATCACCGACTGCAACAAAAGCTGCCGCGGCTATTGCCACTAAACAGAACAGGACCGCTATGCAGATGCGAACGATCCTGAATGTTTTGGATACTACTCTTTTCTTCTTTTCCCTGTCGGCCTTTTTCATTGCCTGAATCTTATCAGATCATCTTGAAAAGTATTGATGAAACGGTCTTTTCGTCAACCGAAACGAACTGAACCTGAGTGCCGTTCTTCTCATAGCAGAGACCGTAAACCTCTTCGGAAGAAGGATTGCCGTAAACCTTCTTTACGTCTTCGATAGGTGAACCGAGCTTTATTCCGCCGCAGTCAACCGTGGCTGCTTTGATGTCGATGGTGTTTATCTTGTACTTGCCGCCGTCGCGGTTGTCAACGAAGAGTACGAAATCCTTGTAGTCGTAGCTTGTTTCCTTGCCGTTGAATGCGCAGGAATCGATCTCGGGAGACTTGATGTAGCCTTCGCCAAGAGCCTTGATAGCTGCTTCAGCATCCATGCCGGGAGTAACGACAACGCCCTTGTAAGTGAAGCTGTAAACGTCACCTGTTGCTGCGGGAGCAGATGCCTCCTGCTTGTCAGGTGCTTTGCTTGCAACAGTTGCTGCAGTGCCGCCTGAGATCAGCTGGGGAGCAGCATTTGATTCCTGCGGCTTGGATGAGCATGCGGCAAATGCTGTCATTACTGAAGCTGCAAGAATAAGTGCAGCTGTCTTCTTAATTGTCTTATTCATATCCATAACCTCTTATTCATAAAAACAGAGAGCCCCGAAGGACTCCCTGATTATTTAATACTAAGTTTTCTTGTATGGGAAGCCCGCTTTGATCTTGCCGTTATAAACGTCGATCCATTTCTGAACGGATTTGGTAGCTCGTTTGATGTTCTTGAACGCGCTCTTCTTATACTGATGGTTCGTAGGAGCCTTAGCGATCTCCTTGTCGGTCATCATGAAACAGAAGTATCCCTTCGGAGCAAGTCCCGCAATGTATATCTGAACGTCGCAGTGATACCATTCACCGTTGAGCTTTACGAGATTCCAGTTGTGGATTCTGAGTCCTGCAACTTTCTTTCTCATGATGAGGAAGTTCTCGATTCCCGCTGCGTCAAGCATTGCCTTGCATGCGCAGGATCTGCCGTAGCAGGAAGCTCTTCTCTTCTTGAGAGCGTTTACCGCAGCCTTTGCCCATCCCTTATAAGGAGAAGCACCGGTTGAGAAGTAAATGTGATGGTATACCCAGTAATAGATGTTCATCGCCTTGACAACATCTGTGTCTGTGGTCTTCGTGATCTTGAGAAGCTGCTTCTTGCCAAGCTCCAGAGCCTTCTTGATATCCTTCTGATTTGCCGTTGCACCGCCGTTGTATGTGGCGAATACGGTTACGCTCGTCTGGATCTCGGATCTGTTTCCTGCCTTGTCGGTAGCAATGTATCTGACAGGATAGACTCCTACCTTCTTGAGATCGACCTTTGAATAGTCAACTTCGATCGTAGGCTTCTGTGTAAAGTCATCGGTAACTGTGACACCGTCGAGATAGTCATCCTTGGTGATCTTGTCCGGATCCTTTGCAACGTGCTCGAAAGTCCTGATACCTGAGATGACCGGAGGTGTATAGTCGTCCTTTACGTCGAAAGGAACGTTGACAATCGTGCTGTTGCCGTTCTCGTCAGTGATCTTGACGGGAATGTCCATCTTGCCGGAATTCATTACAAGATTCGGTGTGCCTTCAGCGTATTCGATTTTTACGTTGGTAAGATCGAAAACGTCCTTAACGAGGCTCGAAGCTTCCGGTGCCTTGCCGCAGAACATCTCAACGGGAACTGCTGTTGCCGTGGGGGCAGTCTTGTCAACGACCTTGAGGATCGAAGAAACTGCATGTCCGCCGCAGTCCATCCAGATCTCATAAGAAGCAAGCTTGCCTGTGTCGATCTGGTTGATGTCTGTGATGAAAGTCGTGTTTACCGGTACTTTCGTGAAGAAAGATTCGATGGTGATCGGATGACCGTACTCGATCTCAACTTCAGGAACGATGGATGCATCAATGTTGTTGATGAAACTGGAATACAGACAAAAAGCAAAATAAGCCCCCAGGGCTCCGCCAGCCAAAAGAGGCATGACTGCGAGTCCCAGGAAACTTACTAAACTAAATCCGTTTTTATTCTTTGCGTTAGCCAAGATTAAGCGATTGCTCCCTGATATGTGATGCTTGCGACAGTAACCTTCTGTGTTGCGTCATCTTCCTCGAAAACGATCATGAGAGTGGAAGATCCCTTCTCATAGATGTAAGCTCTCTCGTCGCTCTTGTCAGCAACAGGCTCACCGTAAGCTGCCTTAACCTGCTCAGGTGTGTTACCTACGCAAACGCCCTCAGGTGTTGAGATGGAATCATCAGAAAGGATGATCTGATAGATTGAATAATCCTTGCCTGCAGGAACTGTAACGATGGAGAAAGAACCGCCGTTGAATGTGTAGATCCAGTCCTTACCGGCAGCGCCGATGCAGGAAACCTGGTCCTTCTTCTTGTAAGACTTGGGATCGAACTTGCCTTCGATGTCCTCCATCTTTGTGTTAACTACGATATCAACTCCGTTGTACTTGAATACGAAGTTGTTAGCTGCTGCGTTAGGGTCGATCTTACCGGCATTCTCACCCTCGAGGCCCTTCTGGCTCTGTGAAGAGATGATGTTGATGCCTGAAGAAACGGGCTTCTTCTGATTATTGCAGCCTGCGATGGGCATAGCCATCATGGCAGCAGCGAGTACAAGTGTAGTAATCTTTAAACCTTTCATAAGTTTACCTCCATAAAATAAACAAGAATATAATACAGAATCCGCATATTCCACGCACTCCGAGTTAAACAACAAAAATGCTCAACCGGACTTTCGTATTTTATAATAATGTGCACAAGAAAATTGTGGCTATTCTACGGCATTTATTCCGTAGCTCTTAAGCTCGCCGTATTCTTTGATCTCGCGTTCCTGATCGGCCTTAATGAAGTTGTAATATTCGATCTTTTTCTCATATTCGGCCGCGACTGCCGGTACGGTCCTGTAATCGGTCAGATCGTAGTTATCCTTAAGGTATTTTCCGAAGTACACGCTGAGCTTCTCCGCGCCGTAGATGTTGAGATGTACGCCGGTATCATAAGTGTCCGTCGAAAGATCGATGCCGATCTCTTTGGAAACAGCCTTGAAATTGATGTACTTCAGGCCGTACTCTTCAGCATACTTCGTGAGGTTCTTGTCCCAGTGCGAATACCATCCGGTCTCCACGGGAGCGCGGACCAGGATGAGCTTGATCCCCTTTTCCTCGCAGAGCATGCGGATCTGGTCCAGATAGTACTGTGCATTGCTTCCGAACGTCTTGCTGTACACAGGTGCCTTGGCCGGGAAATTGTCATAGGGCATTACATCGCAGCGCATGTAGTATCCGTTGTGGGATGTTACCTCTTTCGAGAAGATGTGCTCGAAATCGCTTGCGGTCAGCTTGTTCCATCTCTCATGGTATCTGAAGATCGGGAAAACATAGGAAGCAAAAGTCTCGCCCTTTATCATGGATGCATTGATGGCATCAACCTTGTCCTTTGACCATCTCATGCCGTCAAGCGTCATGCGGTTGTACGCCTCGTAACGCGGCTTGTCGAACTGCAGGCCGTGAACTGCAAGGACGACGATCTTGGGAGTCTCATACTTAAGCGTATCCCTTAAAAGATAGTAGGACTGCCAGATATACTGCTCGCCGTTGCCTCTGATGTAGGATGAGATGCCGTATTCCTGGTACATCTTTATCGGCGAATAATTGGCATATGCATCGCAGTCACCGAAAAAGATGACATCGTGAGGAACCTTCTCCTTGTAGTATTCCTCGGTGAAAGAACCTTCGATGGCGCCCTTCTGATACTTGGGCATCAGGAGGCGCTGGAGAAGCCAAAAGATAGTGACACTGATGACTGCCAGGATGACAGCCGTAATTAATCCCTTTGCCGGGAAAGCCTTTTTCTTTGAAACGTTTTCAGCCATTACATTGCCTTTTTGAGATTATGGAAATCTTTCAGGGCTTTCCATCCGATCTTTACGATCTTGCGGATATTGATCGAATTCTTTCCGCCCTGCCTGGGTCTGAAAGTGATCTCCCTGAAGGTCATCTCTTCTTTATAGTATGCAAAATATGTCGTCATCATTATATTCGGCAGATTATAATCCTTGTCAAGTCTGGGTAGATACTTCTGCACCGTCTTTGCCTCCATGAGCCTGAAAGGTGCGTTTGCATCCGGTACCTTGACGTGGAAATAGCACTTGAGGAGAAAACAGACAACCCTCTCAACGAAAGCCCTTGATTTGCCGTCACCTCTTACGGTCCTGTTACCGAAAATGCCCTTGTAGCCGTTTCGCAACTGCCAGAAAGCATCAAATTCCTCAGGGAGCGTCTGTCCGTCAGAGTCAGTCTGAAATATATAATCCGCGCCATTTTTGATGGCATATGAATAAAGTGCGATTACTTTAGGGCCGTGCTGTTTGCCGGAATCAGTAAGGATCTCGAGCTGAGGATATTTCTCCTGCATCTCAACCAGAACTTCGTGGGTACCGTCAGTGCTTCCGCTGTCTGCCACTACAATCCTGGACTCGGGGTTCTTTCCTTCGAGTACTGGATACCAGGAGGAAACCACCTCTTCGATGTTTTCCCGCTCATTATAAGCCGGCATGACGACGTACAAAGTATCCAAATCAGTCCTCCGCAACATCCTTCAGGTTCTTTCTCTCGTCAATGATATAACGGGGACGGCGCTTTGTCTCAAGATAGATCTTTCCGATATATTCACCGATTATTCCGAGGCTTATCATCTGCATTCCGCTGACGAAACATATGATACATGTCATTGAAGTCCAGCCTTCGACAATGTTGCCGGTTGCTGCGCTTATGAGCGCGTAAATTATGCCGATGAATGACAGGAGCGCCACAAACAGGCCCATGAAAGTGATCATCCTGAGCGGCTTGACCGAGAATGAGGTTATGCCGTCGATGGCAAGTGCCATCATCTTCTTGAGCGGATAGTGAGTGCTTCCCGCGATCCTCTTGGCACGTGAATAGTAAACGACGGAACTCTTGAATCCCATGTGCGGGATGATGCCTCTCAGGAAGAGATTGACCTCGCTGTAGCCTGCGAGCGCATCAAGAACGCGGCTGCTCATGAGACGGTAATCGGCATGATTCGGGATGATCTCGATGCCCATCGCACGCAGGAGCGCGTAATATCCTTCAGCGGTCGTGCGCTTGAAACCGGAATCAGTAGATCTGTCATTCCTTACGCCGAAAACGATGTCATTTCCCTTGAGATATTCATCGACCATCTGCTCTGCGCAGTTAATGTCATCCTGACCGTCGCAGTCCATTGAAATGGTGATGTCTGCGCGCAGACGTGCTTCCATGAGTCCTGCGATGAGCGCATTCTGGTGGCCGCGGTTGTGAGCGAGTGAAATGCCCGCGAAGTGTTCGTCTTCTTCAGTAAGAGCCGTGATGATGCCCCAGGTTCCGTCTTTACTGCCGTCATTGACGAACATGACACGGCTTTCGGGACTGATCTTTCCGGCATCTATCATAGACATGAGCTTTCCGAGGAAAAGACCGCATGTCTCAGGGAGAACCTGCTCCTCGTTATAGCACGGTATTACAAAATACAGAATGGGTTCCACAACACTGCTCCAGAATTCAATAATGCTTCATTATAGCATATTATGGCGGTTTCCTGATTTATGACTTGATCTTATGGTTCTTGTAATCGATCTTTTTCTGAACGGACTTCGTTGCGCTCTCCGGATACTTCTTCTGGTCGAACTCAAAACCGTTCCAGCCGTCATGCCAGAAACTGAGCAGTTCCTTGGTGGTGTACATGAAGAAGTAACTGCTGTAGTTCTGTCTCCATGTCGCATCACAGTGATACCACTGGCCGTCTATCTTCACGTAATTCCAGTAATGCTTTGCAACTTTGTAAGGCCACCTCGTAACGAACATGTTCTCGATGCCTGCGATGTCGAGCATTACCTTTACGCAGGAAGCGGATGTCAGGCAGTTTCCCTTTCTGTCCTTGAATCCGTAGTATGCGCCCTCGGTCCATGACTTCGGTTTTATCTTGACCGTGAACCTGATGTTCTGCCTTACCCACCAGACGATCTGAAGGGCCTTTTCCATGTCGCTCATCTCGGGCGTCGTGATCTTCTCATAGATCTTTTTGCCCTCGGCATAGACTTTGTCAGGCTCGATGTAATTCTTCGGCTTTGCTTTGATCTTAACGTTGATGGTGACTTCGGTCATGTTGCCCGAAAAGTCAAAAGCCTTGAGAACAGCCTTGTAATCGCCAACCTTGTTGAGCGTGACGCCTGATGTGTCGATCTCAAGCCTGGGGTTCTTATCGTAATCATCGGTAAGCACGATGCCGTTGCGGTAAGAGATGGTCTCGCCGACTATGATCGAGATGTCCCTGTATCCTTCGATAACGGGAGGAACGGTATCCTTGGTGACCGAGAGCGGAACGGCCACGATAGTCTCGTTGCCGCCGGCATCCGTAAGCTTTGCGTTCGCAATGTATTGGCCGCCTTCGGAAATGTCCGGTTTGTCTGCCCAGGTGACCGTTACGGGAGTCATGTCCACGATGTTGGTAATGCATTTGTCGGCATCCGGGATCTGGTCCACCGACATGAGCTGCTGCGCCACAGCCTCGCCCTTGGGCGCCGTCGTGTCAGCTATTACGAGTTCGCAGTTGTGGTCGATCCCGTAAAGAGTGATCGTGAAAAACACCGACTGGAGGCGGCTATAGTCAACGGACGAAAAATCGAGGTTGGTGCTCAGATACTCCGGATACTTGGGTTCGCTTTCGATGAACATCGAAAAGTTTGCCGAAGTGCCGATCTCCACTACAACCTTCTTCTTGATGAGTGACTGCTCGCCGATAAAGAAAGTCAGAAATGCCGCGAGCACGCCCGCGACGAGGAGTATCGCTCCGAAAATGATGAACGGCTTGATGGGTAACTTAACCTGCGGAGCCGCCTGCTTTTTGACGGGAGCCGCCTTCTGCACAGGCCTTCTCCGAGGCTGAGTTGCACCTGCGGGATGCTGCGGTGCGTGATGCTGCTGAACAACACGTGTTTCAGCTGACTGCCTCGTAACAGGTCTGTTCTGCACGTTTTTCCTTGGAACGGGCTGCGAAACGGCAGGCCTTCTCTGTGCCGGCTTAATGTTCACGGCAGCCTTTCCCCTTATGGGTTCCCTGCCCTGCTGTGACTGCTGAACGGGTCTGTTCTGGACAGATCTTCCGGCGGGGTGCTGAGGGTGCTGCTGATGCGCGTTAGGATTTACGCCGGGCTTTCCATGTAAAGCGGCCGGGACGCTTCGCCCGGCCGTATTATTATGATTTATCTGCCTGTTTACCGCTGCCTGACGGGATACTTGTCCCGCTCCCTGCCCTTTGTGTTCTGCAGGGTTTCTTTGGCTTTGCTTCGGTTCTGCGGTCAGGTTATCTGTCATTTTTTGATCTTATGGTTTGCGTAGTCTATCTTTTTCTGTACAGACTTGGTCGCCGACTTAGGATATTTGTCGACCTTAAATGTATAGCCGTACCATCCGCTGTGGTGGAAGTTCTGTATCTCTTTTGTAGTATACATGAAAAAGTAGCTGTTATAGTTCTTTCTCGGTGTCGAATCACAATGATACCACTGATCGTCGATCTTTATGTAATTCCAGTAGTGAACACTCTGTCTCCAGGGATAACGCTTGATGAACATGTTCTCGATCCCGCAGAGATTGAGCATCTCCCTGACGGCGCAGGCATAGCCGTAGCATGTACCGCGTCTCTTGGTGATCGCATCGTATGCAGCCCTGTTCCTGGAAGTAGCATCTGCCTTGTGTACATAACTGATGTTGTACCTGCACCACCATACGATCTGGAGAGCCTGCTCCTGCTTGGTCATGCCGGGCTTTAAGATCTTGTCTAAGATCTTCTGTGCAGCCGCGTCGACTTTCTCCTGCTCGATATAGCTCTTGGGCTTCTTTGCAAGTTCAACGTCGATCTCGACGGTGGTCTTGTTGCCTGAAAAATCGGTAGCTGTGTAGATGGCCTTGTATTTGCCGGGCTTGCTCATGTCGACGCCCGATGTGTCGATGGTAAGCGTTGGATTCTTGTCGTAGTCATCGGTAACGGTGACGCCGTCCCTGTATACGATGCTGCTTCCAACAAAGCCGCTGTAGTTCTTTGTTCCGGAGATGACCGGAGGAGTGTCGTCCTTCGTAACGGAGATGGGAACCATTACGGAAGAAGTATTTCCTACTGCGTCAGTAAGAAGAGCTTCTGCCTTGAACTCGCCGCCGTTTTTGTAATCGGGGATCTTGCCCCACTTGAGAGTGACATCAGTGCGGTCCTTTATGTCCTTTACGCACTGGTTTACGTCGGGAAGCTCTTCGACCGCGAAGATCTGCTGCGGGATACCTACGCCCGTGGGAGCAGTGGTATCAGCGATCTCGAGTTCGCACTCCATGTTTGTCCATAAATATGTAATCGTGAAATGGATCGTCTGGGGAAGTTCCACATTGACACCTGAAAAGTCGAGGTTGCAGTCCTCGAGCTCGGGAAGATCGATGGGAGAGTTGAAGAACATGTCCTGTGAAACGGGGCTGCCCACTTCAACAAGAACAAACCTGTTAACCTTGGCGGTTTCACGGTCGTAGTATCTGATTCCGAGATAGAGCGCAAGTATGATGACCGATAACAGAAGATAGAAGCTGTATGCCACAACACGGGATTTCTCCGCGGGTTCTTCTACGGTCCTTGCAGTTGCCTTTGCTTTTGCTGCTGCAGTTTCAGCTGCAGACCTCTTTACAGCCGGCTTATTTGAATGAGCGGTGGTGTTCTTGCCGTGCCTTGCGATATCCTCATGCGTAATGGCTCTGACGACCGCCGTGTCGGCAGATCTGATAGAGCCTCTTGAATGCACCGAGTCCAACTTGTTTTCCATTAGCAATTCCTTTTATCCGTCAATTCGGTTTATCGCCGTAATATTAGCTTTGAAGAAAGAAAAGTCAAGGCTTGCGCGCCCAACTGCCACTATTCTTCCGCAATTCTCCGCCTAAGATATTATCACTAACGCTTTAATTATAATTAAATTAGAAAAGCCGAAACTTAACGCGCAAACCGCCTGTCCTTTTGGGTAAATCAACGATGAAAACTCCGCTATAATGTGCCTTATGGAAACCCTTAACTCAAAAGACCCGTATTCACCCTGCACTCTCTGTCCGAGAAGATGCGGCGCTGACAGGACAAACGGAAAGACAGGCTTCTGCAAAATGGCGGCGGAAGTCACGGTCAATCTGTCTATGATCCACAGGGGCGAAGAACCCGTGTTAGGCGGCAAAGGCGGATGCGGAGCGGTCTTTTTCGAGGGGTGCTCTTTAAGATGCATCTTCTGCCAGAATCACAGAATCACCGTTCTCACAGGCAAAGGTACAGTTTACGATAAAGACACTCTTGCAGACCTCTTCCTAAACCTCGCCTCCGAAGGCGCGGGCGCGATCGATCTCGTAACGCCCATGCACTTCGCACCGACCGTTGCGGATGCCGTCAGTGCCGCAAAAGAAAGAGGACTTTCACTGCCCGTGATCTGCAACTGTTCGGGTTATGAATCGGTCAGCACGTTAAGGCTGTTAGACGGCCTTGTAGACATCTATCTTCCTGACCTGAAATACTATTCAGGAAAAGTTTCCGCCAGGTACGCTAATGCCCCTGATTATTTTCCCGCGGCCGCGATGGCATTAGATGAGATGTTCCGCCAGACAGGCAGCGCGGTTCTTGATAAGGACGGCATAATGACACGCGGAATGATCGTAAGACATCTGATGCTGCCGGGCAATCTTTTCGACAGCAAACACATATTGGATTATCTGGTCTCGAGATTCGGCAACAGCATATACATCAGCCTGATGAGCCAGTACACACCTATGCCCCACATCCTTGAAAATGAAAACGCGCCAAAGGAATTAAAACGTCCTCTGTCGCGCGAAAACTATGAAAAACTCTGTGATTATCTAGCAGAACTCGGGCAGACAAATGCTTTCGTCCAGGAGATGTCTTCTTCGGGAAGTCTCATGATCCCGTCATTCAATTAACAGGTGCCCTTCTTTTTGCAGTCGCTGCACTCACCGCCTCCGCAGATACGGTAATTGCCGCCTTCTACGCAGAGCTCTTTGCCGTTTATCAGAGCATCGGCGATCTTCGTTCTCGCGGATTCATATATCTCAGTTACGGTGCTGCGTGATATTCCCATCTGCGTGGCGCACTCCTCATGAGTCATCTTCTGATGGTCAACATGGCGGATGACCTCGTATTCCTCCGTCGTCAGGAAGACCGGCTCACTGCATTCCGCGCCGGCGGGAACAAACCTTGTGTATTTGGGTTCTTCACACACTCTTCTGACCTTGACGGGTCTGGCCATCTGAGGATACCTCCGTAAAAAAATCCGCCGTCAAACCGGCATATGCCGATTATATCACTTATCCGTGAGAGTTACCCCTTCGGGAAGCTTTGCATTCTTAACGGATTCCGACGTCAGATCGAACACGTATCTGCACTTGTACTGTACGACTCCTGACTCGCTGCTGGTAACGTAGATCATTATGCCCATGGTCTTCGGATCGTAAGAGCTGACGTCGTAGTCCTTCATGAAGAAATACTCGAACGAATCCTCCGAGCCGGCCGTGCCGTATCTTCCTTTCTTCATCTCTGTCCTGACGAGCTTTGCCGGATGATCCTTATCCCAGGTGTAAAGATATGCATATACGGGTTTGTCTGTCAGAACGTCATTGCGCGTTCCCTTCATCCAGATGTCGCATGTCTTCTTTTCGGCATCGTACCTGACTCCTACAGACACCGTCTCATCGGTCATGGAAGATTCGATGACGCTCTTGTAAACGTCGAAAACACGGCTGTCCATCACCTTGCCGGTGCGGTCATCGTAAACGACGAAATTGAATCCTCTCTTGTTCTTTGCGTACTCTTCCCCGCCTATCACGATCGAGCATGTGTTGCCGTATTTCATTGCACCCGATATGATCTCAAACTTCGTGCCGTCCTTCAGCGTTCCGGGATAGTTCAGTTCGTGATTGACCGCACTGTCGAAGTGCTTCCCGTTGCCCGAATACGCAATGTAAGAATAGCCGTTCCTGCCGTAGAGAGCGCAGTCTATGCCTATCTTTCCGAAGGCCTGCGCAGTCTCAAGATCAAGGCCTTGAGCGGCTTCATCCTTTACTCCGATCAGCACTGAAATGTCATCTAATTCTCCGAGCATCTCAAGATACTCTTTCAGGTCGTTGTAAATGATGGACGTCTCATCTGATGCAGTCGCATAGAACTCATGTTCAGTACCTGCGGTGTCGGTCGCGAAAAGCTTTATCTTTCCTTCGAGGATCTCACGGAACGAAAGCTTTGAAAGATCAAAAGTTACTTTGTAGATCTTGTCCGGACCAAGGGATGCATCAGCAGATGACACCAGAGTTCCGTCAGGGTGATGGAACTCTCCTCTGACCGACTTTATCTCCTGCCTGCAGTTTTCGATCCCCCAGAACGAGACCGTCAGCTTGTTAGCGCTGTCCAGTTCCGTCTTGATGTCAAGGTAATCGAGATTTCTCAGTATGTCTTTCGAGAGCATGTCGAACTTGCCGATCTTGTCGTAGAACGCGCTTCTCTTGCCGAGTTCGGTGCTGAGGAAATCGATGCCGTATCTTTCCATCAGTGTGGGCGTTTCGGAAAACAGATTCGTTCCGAGTCCCAGGCGGTTGCCCCTGATCTTCACGCCCATCGCGGCAAGTGTCGTAGGGAACAGATCATATGTCGTGTAGTCGCGGTGCGCGGGCTTTTCGACTTCAACGGCGGAATTCAGTATGCAGACATAGGAACGCCTGCCGTAAGAATCTTCAACGCTGCTGCAATAGTCTGCATCCATCGTCGGGTGATCGCCCACGATCACGACAGTCGTGTCCTTATAGAAATCCTGCTGCTTCATCCAGTCGATAAAACCGTTTATCTGCTTTGAAGAGCAGGCCATTACATTCGAATACTGAACATCGAATTCCTTGCCGCATAGATCACAGACATAGCCGTCCTCGAAATGTGTGTCCACCGTGAGCATCGTCAGATTGAACGGCTTATCACCGCTGCTAAGTTCCGTGAGCCTGTTTTTCGCAAATTCAATGAGCTTCTTATCCTCATATCCCCACCAGACCCTGTAGTCCTTGGGAATGTAGCCGTTGTTCCTCGCGTAATCGTAATCGAAGATCTGGTATCCGCCGTGCTCTTTGAAATAGAGCGCTCTGCCTCCGAACGCAGCTCCTGAACCGCACATGAACACCTGCTCATAGCCCTGGTCCTTCAGCATGTCTCCGATCGTCTTAAGGCCCGGATAGAAGGAATCCGCATATGAGGCAGCCGCGTTTCCGATGCTTCCTATGACGGGGATTCCGGATGTCTGAGCCACAAGCGCACCCATCGTGTAGGACGAGCCTGTGGTAACGTAGCCGCCGTTCAGAGTCTTTTTATCGCCCGAAAAGCATTCGCCCTCGGTCGTCGCAAGCTTCGTAAGTTCAGGAATGGCATTCTTTTCGAAAGCTCCGCCCGAAGCCCTGTCGGCAAATGTCGGTTCCATGGACTCAAGGAAGATGTATACGAGATTGCGTTTCTTTTCCGGGAACGAAACGTTTGAAGCTGTCGGCTCAACGTAGTTCTGCTCGATGAAATCAGACTTGGATGTCATGGAGCGGATATAATCAACAACACGGTATCTGACGACTGCCCTGCCCGCCTGGACGCCCAGGAAAAGGCCCGCCACGGCAAATACCGCAATGCAGATCTTCTTTGAAAGACCGTATTTCTTTTTGGCTCTCATGAATATCAGCAATGCCGCGAAAACGATAACCGCGATCACGGATATCAGCACGACGCGCAGGTAAAAACTGTTCATTACATCATGAGACGTGCCGTCCAGAGGAGCTGAAAGATAAAAGACAATTTCGTCAAAAGTGATGTCGTGCCAGATCGAAAGCAGCCATGTAAGGCCCAGGCACAGAAAAACGGTGATGGCAAAAAACAGGACCGCAGCGACAAGACGTACGGTTCCCGGCTTTCCGGAACGCTTCTCCGGCCTGCCGTTTCTATTCTTTTCAACATTCTTTGCCATAGCAGAATAATATTACTTATTGCGCAAATAATTGTAAAGTTTGAGATTTATTTGTAATAAAGAGAAGGATTGGGTATGATTATCTAAATTTATTTGAGAGGTTACATATGGTTGCTGTCATAAAGAAAGTTTCAGTAAGTATTCTTTCCGCAGTGTTGCTGATATCATTCTTTTCATTCAACGTATCAGCCAATACCACTGACGGAACTGTTTCCGACTCCTTGATCGTTCTCGATGACGAAACACCCGACAACCCGGATAACCCTGACAATCCGGATAATCCCGATAATCCCGATAATCCTGACAAACCCGACAATCCGGACAAGCCGGACAATCCGGACAAGCCGGACGAACCCACCGTCTCCTACAAGGCTCCCGCCGGTGCCACTCTCACATACCGCACACGTGCTCGTTATAAAAAGTGGGAGAAGAAGTTCAAGCCCCAGGCTAACCTTTCCGGCAGCGTCGGCAAGAAGAGAACTCTCGAGGCGATCCAGATCAAGCTCAAGAGCTCTACCTCCGGAAAGATCTTATACCGCACCCATGCTTACAAGAAGGGCTGGGGAGCATACAAGACCAACGGCAAGACTTCAGGCAAGAAGGGCTATAAGCTCGACATGATCCAGATCAAGCTCACCGGTGCTCTTGCTGAAAAATACGACATCTATTACCGTGTTAAGATCCGCACGTCAAACGGCTGGCTCGCTTGGGCAAAGAACGGTGAAAAAGCAGGTGTATTGGACTATGCGCGTTTCATCGAAGCGATCCAGATCGTACTGACCGAAAAGGGCGCAAAAGCTCCCGGTAATGTCGCAAACATAAAGAGTCAGAGAAGCACACCTCTCATGACGGCTGACCACATCAAGAAAGCCATGACCGAAAAAGCTCAGAACGTCAGCAGCAAGACAAACTGGCTGCTCCTCTGCGACACCAATAACTTCTTCTTAGGCGTTTTCAAGGGCTCAAAGGGCAACTGGAAACTCGTCAGGTTCATTTACGTCGGAGTCGGCAAAGTCGGCACCGCGACCAAGAAAGGCAAGTACGCGATCAAGGCCAAGAAGAAGAAATTCTTCGCAGGAGCCGTCCGCTGCAAATACTGCACGAGATACTACAAGAATTACTATTTTCACAGTGTCCCCTACTATTGGGACGGAAAGAGGGTTTACAGCCCGCAGCTCGGAAAGCGCATTTCCCACGGCTGCATAAGAATGGCTACCGACGATGCCAAGTACATTTACAAAAACGTTCCGTTAAAAACGATGGCATACGTTTACTGATAACCGGAAAAGACAAACAAAAAGGCCTGTTTCATTTCTATATGAGGCAGGCCTTTAGTATGTATAAACCGGGATTAAGCGCACTATGCCGGCTCAGATTCTCTGTTTCACGACCTGTTTTTACCCAATCAGAGCGTAAAACAGGTAATATGCGTTCATTATACTGATTGTTACCTGTTTCACGACCTGTTTAAATCAAAACAGAGCGCCAAACAGGTCGTGAGACAGTCACACTATGATTCTCACTTTCCTCCACAGTTAGGATCTGAAGTGTGAAGGAAGGTGTGAATAAAAAAGATGTCCCGATTTCTCGAGACATCCGGATTTTCATATTGGTTGATCCTTGTCAGAACTCTTCTGCGAGTGCACCAAGGTACTGTCCGTAATTGGTCTTGTTCATGGAGTCAGCGAGCATCCTGAATTCATCCTCGTTGATCCAGCCCTTGCGCAGCGCGATCTCTTCAAGACATCCGATCATGTTGCCTGAACGCTGTGCCGCACGGATGGCTCCTGCTGCCTCGTAAAGGCTGTCTGCGCTACCTGCGTCGAACCATGAGAATTCCTTTCCGAGTGCGATGACCCTGAGGTTTCCGCGCTTTAAGTATTCTTCATTGACTGATGTGATCTCAAGCTCTCCTCTTGCGGAAGGCTGGATGTTTTCCGCAATGCTTACAACATCAGGACCGTAGAAATAAAGTCCCGGAACGATGTAGTTTGACTTGGGGTGAGAAGGCTTCTCCTCGATCGAAACGGCGTTTCCGTTGCTGTCGAATTCAACGACACCGAAAGCTCTCGGGTCCGCGACATAGTATCCGAAGATCGCCGCATTGCCCTCTTTAACGAGCTCTGCAGCCTGTCTTAACTTGCGCTTGAAGAAAGGTCCGTAGAAGATGTTGTCGCCAAGTGCGAGGCATACTGAATCGTTTCCAATGAATTCCTTTCCGATGAGGAAAGCATCCGCGATACCGCGCTGGATCTTCTGCTCGATGTATGTGATCTTAACTCCGAGATGTGAACCGTCTCCCAAAAGATCGACGAAAGGCTTTGTATCATCAGGAGGTGTAATGATCAGTATGTCCTTGATGCCTGAATTCATGAGCACCGACATCGGATAGTAGATCATCGGTTTGTCATAGACCGGAAGAAGAGGCTTACATACAGGTTTTGTAACCGGATAAAGACGTGTTCCCTTGCCTGCCGCAAGAATAATACCTTTCATACTGAGTGCTCCTTGATGTGTTTTTACCGCTTTTTATCAAATAAGCATTATTTTACAAGTATACACAGATTTTAAGCACAAAAAAAGTCCCTGCAAAGGGACTTCTTCTGGAGCGGGTTACGAGGCTCGAACTCGCGACATTCAGCTTGGGAAGCTGACACTCTACCAACTGAGTTAAACCCGCGAAAAGCGCAAAAACACTATATCAGACAACCTCTTCAAAATCAAATACGGGAGCCATTATGACGTTTGCGCTGTCGGCAAAAGACACGAAGTCATCACACAGTTCATGACGGAATCCGTCCTTCTCGTAAGGGAGCCAGAACTGCGTATCGGAGAAGTTCGCCCAGATTAGCATGTAGGCGCAGAGTTTGCCGCCGTCGCATCCGGTAATCGCATTCAGCATGTCACTGAACCAGGTCGTGTTTGAATTGCCCGAAGGAGCGAATCCTTCGAAATAGCCGTCAGCCGTCTCCAGCGCTCTGTATCCCGTTTCGGTAAGCGCAACTATCTTGTCGTGAAGCTTTGCGCACTGTGCGATCGCATCGAGCGAACTCTGAAGCTTTCTGAAGTAACCGTCACCGAAATGAGGGTGATCGTTATAGTAATCCAGACCCATGATGTCAACGATGTCATCACCCGGATATCTTTCGAGATAATCCATTCCCGACGTGACAGGACCGTTGGGTGAATAGCATATCGCAAAGCTCTTGACGCCCTTCACGTACATGAGATAGTCGACCGTGTAGCGGAAGAGTGCGATGTAATCCTCATCAGAGAGGTACTCTTTTCCCCACCAGAACCAGTTTCCGTTGTCCTCGTGGAAAGGACGGAAGATCATTGGGATCGGGTCGCCCTCGAGGTCTACGCACCTTTCGGCGAAGTCGGCGATCATGTCGAGGAACCTCAGGTACTTGGCGTTCAGGTCGCCGCCTTCCATTATCCTGCGGCCGCAGTCTCCTTCTGTGTAGTTGGGGGAATAATCGTAGAACTCCTCACCGCCCAGTATGAAGTTGGGCATGTGTGAAGACAGGGAGATGATGCAGCCCTGTCTGTGAAGGTTCTTTACGATCTTGATGAGATCGTTCATCTTACCCTCGTAACCGAGGAAACTGAGTGTGTCTATTCCTACGACTGCAGGATGCTTTTTGCAGAGGTTCCAGCAGTCTGACTCCGTTCCGTCTGTCTCTTTGATGGTCACGCCGATATGGCCGGCATTCTGCTGGCCGAACATGATCTTGTCTGAAACGGAGATCTTCTTAAGCAGCTCAAGCAGTTCTGTCAGCTTGGGCGATCTTTCGTATTTATATCCGCTTTCCATTTAAAGCCGCCTTATTTGTTTCCGTTGTATCCTGCAGGACCGTAATCCTTACCCTGCTTTGGCTGTGACTTGCGAGTGAAATCACCGAACGGATCGTTGATGTCCGTAATGTCTCCGCCGAGCTTCTGGATGGCGGACATCATCTCGTAGAACAGGTCACGTGAAATGGAATCCTGATGCCTGTTGATGTAGTTCTTCATGAGCGGCACCGCTCTCTCGTCACCGTATTCGGCAAGGCAGATGACGGCATAGATCTTGTTCGTCATCGCGCGGAAAGCGTGTCTTAACGTCTGATAGATGTCTTCCGACTTCTCCTTCATGCCGATCTCTGCGAGCATGATGACAAGGTCCTCAGCAGGGCCTTCAAGGCCGGTGTCGAGATCTGCTTCGATGAGATCGATAAGGATCGGGACTGAGACTTCAGGGCATCCGATAACGTAGTTCTTGATGGACTCCGCAACGAATTCGGTCGTCTTCGGGTAGCTCATGAAACGGTCGATTACTGCCTTTACGAAACAGAACTCCTTCATTTCGATGAGAACGTCGAGGCATGCCTTAACCTTCTGGTATTCGATCTCGAAAAGCTTGTCGTCATCATTCAGCTCTTCCTCGGTCCATGCGGAATCACCGATCATGGAGCTGCAGTAATCACGTACTTCATCCCTGTCGTCGCATGCAATGCTCGCGATGAGCGAATGCGGAACGCCGCGGTCAAGAGTAACTGCGCTGTATTCGAGCGTCTCCTCTTTCTCCTTGAGAGTCATCGCATCGAAAACATCTCTTAAGGATTTGCCGCCAAGTCTTTCATCAGGCTCTGTCTCAAGCGCAAGAGTTGCCTTCTCGGTCTCTTCCCTTGCAACGTCCTGAATGTATTCCTCGAAAGAGGCAGCGTCGCTTCCTTCCGGAACACGGCCCACCTGATCGCCGAATTCATCTATCTTCTGCTCAAGGATAAGTGCTTCTATTTCATCGTATCTCTGAAGGATTTCCTTTATCTCATCAGTCATATTCCAATTCACCCCACTATTCATTAAGAAGAATATTCTACACGAAAATATATCAAACGGGAAATAAAAAAGCACCGCAAAACTGCGGTGCTTTCTTTGGAGGTACCACCCAGATTTGAACTGGGGATCAGGGTTTTGCAGACCCACGCCTTACCACTTGGCTATGGTACCATTGGTGACCCGTACGAGAGTTGAACTCGTTACTCCGCCGTGAAAGGGCGACGTCTTAGCCGGTTGACCAACGGGCCTTTTATGGTAGCGGCAGTGGGATTCGAACCTACGACCTGC
>JAFWQF010000063.1 GCA_017509205.1 Clostridiales bacterium
CAAAGGCGGTAATATTCCGCTCGGAATCGCCTTGATCGTCATGGCAGTTGCTCTAGTAGCCGTTTTGGCCTGTATCGGTCTTCGGATCGAACACGATGCCGGTTACTATGAGTGCCCGAATTGCGGTGAGCGCTATGTGCCGACAATGAAGGCTGTAGTCATGGCACCACACATGGGCACTTCCAGAAAAATGGTATGCCCTCACTGCGGTCAGAAGGGATATCACAAGAAGGTTATCTCCAACAATAAGGGAGAGAATTGATCTAATATGGAAAGCTTTAACTTTGGTCAAGTAAGCACTTCATCATTTGTGCTGATGGGAATAGGCGCATTTATCGCGATCGTCGTTCCGATCGTGATCGCGATAGTATGGTGCAGGAAAAAGAAGGAGCCCATTACGACAGTCCTGATCGGTGCCGCGGCATTCATGCTGTTCGCCGTCATGATCGAAAAGATCATACAAAACGACTTGATAATACCCGGTCAGATGGGACTGCCCGAGACTCCTGTAAGTATGTTTATCAATGCAAGACCTTTCCTGCTCGCATTCCTGTTAGGACTGTTTCCGGGCGTTTTCGAGGAGACTGGAAGGCTCATTGCATTCAAAACCTTGCTTCGCAGGAGAACCTGGCGTGAGACATCGATATCCTACGGCATAGGTCATGGCGGAGTGGAGGTTGTGTTCGCTGTAGGAATATCCTTGATCGCCTACATCGCGCTGGGCCTCCTGATCAACAGCGGTGAAGCAGTGAAGGAGTTTGAAGAAACATTAAAAGCGATGGATCAGCCCTGGATGATCGAGCAGGTGACCGGTCAGTTGAAGACGATCACAGGCTTTGATCTGACTTCTCTTTGTACTCTTCTGATCGAGCGCGTCTTTGCCGTGTTATTCCATATCGGAGCTTCGATACTCGTTTTCTATGCCTGCAGGGATAAAAAGAAGTTCTGGCTCTATCCGCTCGCGATCGTAATACATACGGTTATCGACGGTATTGCCGCGCTGCAGATCGTTCAAGCGGTCAAGATCCCGTCCATCGCAATTGAGATCATATTTGTTTTGGCATCCACTGCAACATTCCTTGGCGCTTATCTGTATCTATATAAAAGAGATACGGCCGGGGGGATCAGTGTATGCGAAGGAGACAACTCATAAGAGCAGCCATACTGTTTTTCTGCATTTTGCTCTGCGTGCCTGCAGGGTGCGGTTGTGACCGCGCATATGACGGCGGTGATCCTGAATTCGTCAACAGCGGAAAATACGAATGTGATTTTGAGATAAAACCCATAGTCTTCAAAAAGTTCGGAAAACATATCTATTATCAGGAAGGAAAGTTTTTCACGGACGAACAGTTTCAGGGACAGAACGAAGCCGTGAGAAAATGCTTTGAAGACAAGGATTCCGAGGAAACGCAAGACATCTACGTCTACAATTATATTGCTGACGGAAGAAACGGTAAGGTGACGGACATACAGCTTTACGGCAGGGGATATGTTAACGGGATAATTGTTGAAAACAAGGGTTATTATGCTCAGTATGTAAGTAAGGTTAAGCACTTCACCAGAATGTATAGCGTGGGGCGGAAGCATACACCCAGAAGGTCTTCTGCGGTCGATCCGAAGAAGATATTCCCTAAAGTTGCTGAACTTGCCTGCAAGAACAAACACTCCATGTATATGGATCAGGGAAACAAGATCTACGGGACATATCTGCTGAAATACAATGACAGCAGCGACTATCTGTACTATGATTTCATTATCAACCGCTACAGCAGCGTAAGGGTAAATGCACGCACCGGTGAGATCGATAAGTCGGAATTCAAGAACGGGACTCCGGAGGATATCGCGTATGATTAAAGCAAAGAAATTCCTGAGTTTGATACTTGCAGGAACGGTCCTTGTTACGTTCTGTGCATGCAGAAAGGTTCCTTATTTCACTCCTGTTGAAACTCCTACGGAGGGACCAATCCCGACAACTGCGCCACCTACTCCGGATTACATGTCTGAGCTTAAAATGCAATTGGGAATCGAGCCGGTTCCTTCTACTTTTGCTGAACTTCAAAGATTTGCGGAACTGAGAAAAGACAGCAGAGGTGCTTTCCGTGTCAAAGAAGAACATCACTGCTGCGAGATCAGTTACAGAGGCAAGCTTTGTTCCGTTGTCCGTTATGAGAAGGCTCAGGAATGGTTTGAGTACCGTTTCAGAGCAGGCGTAGACCATCTCACTTTCAAGAAGGACAGTAACGGCACGGTGATCATCAGAGACGAGAGTTACAGCGGGCCTGAAGGAATGCTCATGTCGTATAACTTCCGTGCGTTTGTCGATGAATCGCATAAATTTCTCGCCGTAATCGAAGGATACGAATGGATCCCGGATGTTCCCGACGAAGACATTGCTGCGTTCAGGGGTGTCTATGACGGATCGGTTTTTGTAAGCGTTAAGGAATTCAGGGATTACTATTCTCTTAATGACAGTAAGATCGATGATGAGATCATTGAAGACTACATCCTGAAAAACCGCATCCATAAAAATGAACTTGCTGAAAGAGAACACGGGAAGATACTTGAAGAGATCATAGAATACGGCAACTATGACAAACTCGGATATATGATATTCAGTAATTTGAATGACCTTGAGAAAGCCCGTACTCCGGAAGAGTTCATCAAAGATGCAAGATGGGTATATTTCGAATTCGAATTCCCGGTTCCGAAAAGCAGTGATGCGAAAACGGAAAACATGTACTTTGATCTCAGGCGCAATAAGGTCTACTTAAATGTGGATACATATAATTACCGCGATGCGGAAAAATGCGTGAAACTGAATGAAGAAGCTCTGAAGAGCCTTCAGGAACTTCCGAAGAATGTGGGACCGAGTGACGGCAACAAGTATCACGATCTGAAGTATTCTTATATGGTCTATTTAATTGATGCCGACGGAAATTACATGAAATTCTCAGTGCAGGCCAGAAACAGCGTAAACGCTCTGTTCGATGTTTACTGGAGAGACCTGTATAAAAAGTGTTTCGGAAAAGACCATAAACTGGTTACGAAAGGCTTTAAGCCGTCAGATAATGAGAAGAGACAGCTCTACAGGGTCAGTCAGAATGAAATGTGATCTTCAGATATCCAGAAGCGTAGTCAGATTGCGCAGCTGGATATTCAGGAAGTTGTTGAACTGGACCATGCTGTTAAGCGTGGAATAGCGCACCCAGAAGTATCCTGCAGGAAGTTCTCTGATCTCGTTTTTGGAGATCTCTATGATGGCGTTCCTGTTCTGCTCGTGATAGAACCTTCCGCCTTCTTCAGACAGCATGACATCCTTTATCACGCCTTCACCTTTTTCGAGTTTTTTCATGAAGAGTGATTCAACACAGTCCAGGTTGTTTTTCGGGTTGGAGGGCTCCATCTGAACGACGGGACCGAGCTCTATGCCGTCAAAGCATCCGACTTCAGGTTTGCATTTAACAAGGAAATAACGGCACTTGTCATCAACGCATGTGAAGAGTCCGAATACGGCTTTGCCGATCGCTTCGACAAGCGGCTGATCCCACTTCCTGACTTCGCGCCCTTCTATCTCAATGTTGCAGTAGATGATCTTGAAGTCATAGTCGTGCTTGCAGATGATCTCGCTGTCAGTTATCGTCCAGCTCTTAAGGTCTGTCAGCGGCACAAGTTCAGTCTTCAGATCCGTATACATCTTATAGTTGTTGACCGAGTTGAAGATCTTAGGAAGCGCATTGTCAGTCTTTTCAAAGATCGAATTGAAGAGCGCTTTGTCATTGAAGAGTTCACGTATCTTTTCAATCTCTCCGTCATCGGTTTTCATGATCGAAAAAGGAATGCATGAAAGGACTGTTCTCGTATCCATGTTTACGAGATTGGGATATTTCATCAGTTCCTTTATCTGGCCAAGGGTCATCCATTTATGGCTGTCTAAGACCTCCACGTCGCTGTCTCCGACGTCGATAAGGATATTCCTGTTTCTCTTCTTGAAAAAGCGTGAGGACTGCTCTGACTGGATCTGATCAACGATGATGTCGTAATCTGATGCGTGCGAAAAGAATTCCAGATAAGCGGGCGCCTTTCCTCCGTGAGCCTGTGTGAAATTGCTCTTGGTCGCCTGAATGGTAGGTGAGATCTGAATGGCGTTAACGTTGCCCGGTTCGATCTTTGCCTGCATCAGGAAATTCAAAGTGCCGTCTATCATCTTGCATATGATGCCCAGATAACCGATCTCATTCTGGAGGATGACGGGCTGCTCGCAGAGAAGCTTGTCTCCGTCATACTGATGCATTCCGGCGAGCTGAAAGAAGGTGTTCTTTCTGTTGCGGATGAATCCGTCAGTTTCATCGAGATACCAGAATCCGCCCTTCGGAAAAGGCATCTTTTCGATGCTGACAACCAGCGTTTTATTGCGCTTATCCACCCAGTCCAATATCTCCTGCGTGGAATTGATGTTGCCTTCTTTGCAGCTCCAGGATCTGATCAGTTCATATGCTATGCTCATCTTTACCTCGCTTTGTCAGATAAAGTGCGGACGTCTTCAACAAGCTTTGACTGAAGGAGGATCTGATCGTACATGATCTTCCTTTTTCCTTCATCGGAGATCTCGCTTAAGAATTCTTCTATTGAATGCTTAAAGTGAGAATCCTTTTCAAGCTTATGCTCGGCAGTTCCGTCAGCTGTCTCGATGAAGACTACAGGCTCAACGGTATCGGGAGCGGTGAAGATGCGGTTGGTATATAGGCGTCCCTTGCTGCCCCAGACTTCTAATGAACATCTGTATCCGCAGTCCATGCCGAAACCCAAGAAAGCAACGGTGCCTTCGTCATTTGAAACAGAAACGTTGCCGTACATGTCGACTTCAAAACCGTCCAGTCCGTTGAGGTGAGCGGAATCAACTTTTATGGTATTGCCAAGAAGGACAGTTGCGAGCTTTAAAGTATAGCCGCCGGCGTCAAGAAGAGCGCCGCCGCCGAGACTCTTGTTATAGCGGAAATCGTTCAGCGCACGCATCGGGAAACCGAACTGCGCTGATATCTGGCGGACATCGCCTATGACTTTTTCATCAAGCATCTTCTTTATCGCCTGGATCTGCGAGTGATAGACGAACATGTAGTTTTCGTGAAGCGCAAGACCTTTTGCCTCAGCCGTTTTGACCAGATCAAGACTATCCTTGTAAGACGTTGTCGAAGGCTTCTCGATCAGAACGTGCTTGCCTGATTCCAGTGCCTTTTTTGCCCACTTGTAGTGAAGTGCGGGTGGCTGCGGGATATAAAGCGCATCGATGTCTGATCTTGAGATGAGCTCATCAAAACTCTTAAGTCCCTCGAGGCCGAATTCGTTTTCGAAAAGCGTCAGCTTATCGGGTGAATATTCTTCCGCAACGGCAACGGGCTTGATGCCTTCAACCTGCATCACGGCAGGCATGAAACGGCGGAAAGCTATCTCTGCACATCCTGTTATTCCGAGTCTAATCATGTCTGGTTTTCCTTAGAGATATTCGTGGATCAGTTCGATGACCTTTGCAACGTCATCTTTTGTCATGTCGGCATAGAGAGGGAGTCGCAGGACACGCTCACCGTAGTCTTCCGTGACAGGACATGTCTCGGGCTTATAGCCGAGCTTTATTCCCACCGGTGATGAGTGGAGAGGCACATAGCAGATATATGCATAGACATCCTTTTCCTTGAGTTTGTACACAAGGTCCGAACGGATCTTTGCGGTAGGAAGGATGATATTGAACATGTGCGCATTATGCTCCACATAGTCAGGGAGAACGGGAAGGACGAGCTTTCCTTCCTTTTCGAGGTCCTTGAGTTCTTCCGCGTAGGAATTCCAGACGAACATCCTCTTTTCCATGATCTCGTCATAGCGCTGCATCTGACCGTACATGATCGCTGCGAGCACGTCGGAGGGGAGGAAAGACGAGCCGATGTCGTGCCATGTGTATTTATCTACGAGACCATTCAGGACCTGACGGCGGTTGGTGCCTTTTTCCCTGATGATCTCTGCTCTGTCCATGTACGAAGGATCGTTGATTACGATGCCGCCGCCTTCGCCCATGACGTAATTCTTTGTCTCGTGAAAACTGTAGCATCCGAATTCCGAAAGGGTACCGGCATATCTGCCCTTGTACTTTGATCCGACAGCCTGTGCCGCGTCTTCAATGACGATGAGGCCGTGCTTTTTGGCTATCTCGTTTATGGGATCCATGTCGCAGGGGATTCCCGCGTAGTCAACGGTATAGATCGCCTTTGTCTTGGGCGTGATTAGGCTTTCTACAAGAGTCTCGTCGATGTTCATCGTGTCCCTGCGGATGTCGCAGAAAATAGGGTTTGCGCCCCTCAGCATAAAAGAATTGGCTGTTGAGGAGAATGTGAACGAAGGAACGATGACGTCATCGCCGGGCTTGATGTCAGCCAGGATCGATGCCATTTCGAGCGCCGTGGTTCCCGAAGTCGTCAGGAGCATGCGTTCAATGCCGAACCTGTTTTTGAATTCCTCATAAACCTTCATCGTGTATCTGCCGTCGCCCGAACTCTTGCCGTTCAGGAGCGCGTCAGTTACGTATTTGACTTCCAGATCAGTTATGGATGCTTTGTTGAATGGTATCATCTGTAATTCCTTAAGTATAAATTTTTCTTATTTTATCACTATTGCGCGCATTATATATGACAAAGGGCAGGACGGAAATTTATTTTGATAATCAAACTATTACCTCACATTTGCCCCAAATTTGCGTAGGTTATTTTCGAAAAGAGTCTAATATGTGGCTTAAGAGCAGGCCACATTCATCCGGAATCAGGGATGCTCTTCCGCAAAACAAAGGAAATATATGAACTACAAGATATATGACAACAATTCAAAGGAATGGGTGCTCCTGATCCATGGTCTGGGCGGAAGCATCAATACATGGAAGTACCAGTTAAAGGATCTGA
>JAFWQF010000064.1 GCA_017509205.1 Clostridiales bacterium
GACGCTTAAGATCGACGGCATGATGTGCGGTATGTGCGAGGCGCATGTGTGCGACGCGGTAAGGAAGGCTGTTCCCGATGCAAAAAAGGTCAAGGCCTCCCGCTCGAAAAAGGAAGCAACATTCCTCAGCGAGGACCAGGCCGACATCGCGGCGCTTGAAGCAGCAATAAAAGAAACGGGCTATGACTTCCTTGGCGGTGAGTCGGAGCCTTACGTTAAGAGGGGGTTATTCGGATGACTTTTGAAGAGATGGGAAACATGCAGGGCAAGACCTTGATGCTCCTGCCCGGAACATGCTGCGACTGGCAGTCGAACTTCGGCAGCGTCGTCGATGACCTTGCACAAAAGTACTGCCTGATCTGCGTCAATTACGACGGTTTTGACGGCTCCGGCTCGATCTTTCCGGACGTGATCACCGTCACCGAAAAGATCGAAAAATACATCAAAGACAACTACGACGGAAGGCTCGACGGCGCGCTCGGCTCATCGCTCGGAGGCACTTTCGTCGGCCAGCTGATCCAGCGCGAAAACGTGCATGTCGACCACGGCATTTTCGGAAGTTCTGACTTGGACCAGAGCGGCATCGTAGCAGCCAAGCTCCAGTCGATGCTGGTAACTCCGCTTCTCACGGGCGTCACCAAGAGCGAGAAGAAAAAGCAGAAGACCAAGAAGATGATGATGGACGCTTTCGAGATGAGCGAAGAGGTAGCGGATAAGTTCGTTGCGTCCTTTTCGAAGTTCGACGTCAGGTCGATCAAGAACGAGTACTACACCGACCTTCTGACGCACCTTAAAGACGGCATCGACGTCAAGGGAACGACCGCGCATTTCATCTACGCGAACAAGATGGGCGAGAAGTATAAAAAGCGCTATCTGAAGTATTTCAAGAACCCCGACATCAGGGAGTTTGACATGCAGCACGAGCAGTGGCTCTTCGGCGAAAAGAAGTTCGCGGTGCCCGTACTTGGGGCGATCGACGAATTCATGGAGATAACCTGAACATGAACGACAAAGAATACAAGGAACTTTCGATAAAGGAATTCACGAAGGCTTCAACGGTCTATGAGACCGACAAGGCAGGCGTGTACAAGATGTGCAAGAAGGATTATCCTGACGTGCTTGCAGAGCTAGAAAAGGAGCCGTTTGATACGCTCCTCGACTGCGGCTGCGGCACTGCTCCGATGATCTCCCTGCTTTACGACAAGTATCCCGAAAAGCACTACACGGGAATAGATCTGACACCCGGCATGATCGAAGCCGCAAAAGCAAAGCACATTCCGGGCGCTGAATTCATTATAGGCGACTGCGAGAATCTTCCTTTCGAGGGAAACTCCTTTGACGCGATAATCTGCTGTCAGAGCTTCCACCACTATCCGAACGTGCAGGATTTCTTCAACAGCGTTTACAGAGTCTTAAAGCCCGGCGGAAGACTTGTCCTTCGCGATATGACGATGAATGGACTTGGCAGGTGGTTCGCTAATCACATCGAGATCCCGCTCATCAATCTCACGGGTCACGGTGATGTTCATGTGTACGGAAGAGATGAAGTCGATACGTTGTGCAGGAACGCGGGCCTTAAGATGGAGCTTTTCGAGAAGCGCGGATTCTGCAGACTTCACAGCGTTGCGAGGAAACCGAAGAACTGATGAAAGATAAGCGGACGCTCAAGTACAAATTCCTGCTTGCACTTTGCAGATTATTCAAGCTGCAGAGAGTTATGGAGCTGCCTCCCGAAAAGGCGAAAAAGCTTTTCGCGAAAGCATATAAGGGCGTGCAGATCCCGAAGATGAGCGACCCTGATTTCGATATTGATACCCGGTCTGTAATGGGCTCGACCTGCATTTTTTATAAGCACAAAACAAAGTGCAGGAAGGCGGGGATCTATCTTGTCGGCGGAGGAATGCTCAAATACCCCAAGCCTTCACAGGCAAGGGAAGTCCTTCGAATAGCAAAGACGACAGGCAGGGATTTTGTTCTGCCGTTCTATCCTCTGGTCCACACGGGCAATACCCTTCCCGATGTCTATAAGATGATCTTTGCGCTCTACAAACAATTACTCAGGGAATATGAGCCTGAAAACATCTGTATCCTGGGCGGTTCGAGCGGTGCGAATCTCGCACTCGGATTTATTTCCTATATCAATGACATCGAGCCTGAACTTCCCAAGCCGGGAAAGGTCTATGCGGGCTCTCCTGGGTCGCTCCTGATAAGCGATGAAGAACGAAGGATGGCTGATGAGCTTGATAAGACTGATGTAATCATGAGCCAGAAGGCAACTCATATGGTATGGGAAGGAATGACCGGCGGGAAGAAAGTCGCAGATTATATGGAATCGCTTCAGCTTGGCAATTACACAGGGCTTAATGATGTCTATCTGAGCTTCGGAGGCGATGAGGTGTTTACCGCTGCTGCAGATTCCATCAAGGCAAGACTGGAGCAGTATGGCGTACACGTAACCATGGAGATAGAACCGGGATTGTATCACGCATACGCATGCATGCCGCTTGTTAAGGATGCAATGCCGGGTTATCAGCGAATGCTCGAATATATCGGAGGGTGATCTTATGGAAATGAACAGAAAAGCAGACTACGGCAACTGGGTGCCCCTGGCAATGATCAGGATGCAGTGGATCGCAACGTGCGTGATAGGAGCCATCACTGTTGTACTGTTTATAGTTTTAAAGACAAAGATCCCGGGAATAATCGGTACAGTCGTATTTCTTGCGGCTCTCGCAATGACCATATACATGCAGCTCTGCAGGAACATCTTTGACTTTAACGGCGGCGGTGTAATGGGTGCTATCCATCAGTTCCTCGTCGATCATTTCCACTGGGAAAAGAACAAAGAGGGAACGATAATCGATATAGGATGCGGCGCAGGAGCCCTCACAAACAGAGTCGCAAAAACCTTCCCCAACATAAGGGTTAAGGGCATTGATTTCTGGGGAGCTGAGTGGAGCTATGCCAAAGAGCAGTGCGAGAAGAATGCAAAGATCGAAGGCGTTGCCGGCAGGGTCTCATTCCAAAAGGGTGATGCCGCAAGACTTGATTTCGCTGATGAGACATTTGACGGCGCGGTAAGCAATTTCGTTTTCCATGAAGTCAAATCAGCATCTGATAAGAGAGAAGTCGTGAAGGAAGCACTGCGTGTCGTCAAAAAGGGCGGAGTATTTGCATTCCAGGACATGTTCGGTCAGAAAGCCCTTTACGGCGACATGAATGAATTCATATATGAACTTAAGAAAAGCGGTGCAGTCAGCGAGATCTATTACATCGCAAACATCGAGGGTCAGGACTTCGTACCCAATTTTGTAACGGCTCCCTGGATGATAAAGGATGCAGGTCTGATCTATGGTATCAAGTAACAGAAAGATGGCTATGGCCGGAATTGCCGGCACCATAGTATATGCGATCGCAGACGGCTTTCTTTATCTCGGAACGGACATCGCTTCTGATAATAAGCTCTCGCTCTGGCAGGTCCCCGAGTGGCGTCTCATGGCATCGATGTGGATCGGTGTCATCGGAAGTCTGCTGCTGCTTCTGGGGTTCATGAGCCTTGCACGGATGTTTGAAAAAGTATTCAAAAAGGCAGGCAAGCTGCTTATACTTCCCGCGTTTCTTTGTATCGGCGGCGTGCTCTACATGCATTTCACTCTGGGCGTTTATGCTCCGCTCACATACAATTCCGCAGTCAAAGCGGGAGTAACCGCAGAGCAGTTTTCTGTTCTGCTCAAAAATGCGGAAAGCTATTTGAATCCGCTCACCGGCATATTGGTCATTCTTGGCTACTCTACTGAGATAGTGCTTATCTACGGGATCTTGAGCGGAAAGTTCGGCCTTAAGAAAAGAGTGCTCCCTTTGATGTTCGGCGGTTACTTTGCTTTAGTTGCGGTCATCGTTCTGATCGCGAAGATAACGGGTGAATTCGGACTGTTAGGCTCGACCGAGAGCCTTCTGGAAATGACGTTTTTCATACCGGCATTCTGTTACTGGAAAAAGGAAGAAAAGAAATGCTCCTGACAGTTGTTCTTTCTCTTGCCGGATGCATCGCATTCTTCCTGATGATCCTGGGCGTCACGGTTACTTTGCCGTCGCCGATGCTCATCAGTTTTTTCCCTGAAGACGTGCAGGAGAGATTACGTCCGCGCGTCGAAAACCAGCCGATGACATTTAAGAGAGCAATGGGGTGGGTGATGCTCGCGGCGTTCTGTCTTTTCTATATTGGAATAATGGTTTATGGCGCGGCAGACGGACTTAAGAATGATTATTCATTTTGGCAGTTCCTGCTGCGTTTTCTTATCATCGGCGCTGCCATGAAAGTTTTTGACATAGTCTTTTTCGACTGGTTCATATTGACCAGGACAAGGTTTTTCCCGCACTTTTTCCCTGAGACGGAAGGCTGCAAAGGATGGAAGGAATTTGGCTTCAACCGCAAACAGCAGATAAGGCAGTGCATTGCTATCCCGGTATGCTGCCTGATCTGTGCATTCATATGTACATTATTGTGAGGTGATATCATGCAGATCCTGATCACGTTATTGCTTGCAGTCATGATGATGGCGGGGCTCTTCCTGCTCCTTTGGGGAGGAGTGGGATTTGTGCAGAATAAGAGCTTCTTTTCATCGGCACCGAAAGAGGTCCGTGACAGCGTTCCGGATCATAAACCCGAAAGGTTCAAGGGTCAGCATATTGTCGGATGGATAATGATCGTTCTGGCCTTTGCTCTTATGGTGGGAGCAGTCGTCATCGGCGCTGTTCTGGGCGTAAGAGACAACCTTACGTTCCGGCAGCTCTTTGCAAGATTTCTGATCATGCTGATCCTTCTCAAGGCCTTTGATATCGGCTTCTTTGACTGGGTACTGCTGTGCAACGCGGGATTTGATTTCTTCCCGCGTTTCTATCCCGAATGCAAGCCGGTATTGGGACATTATCTTTTCGGATATAACTGGAAAACGCATCTTGCTCATGTCATCGCATTCTTCCCGATCTCAGCGTTCATCGCCTGGATCTGCACACTGTTCTGAGGCGCACATGGGACATATCAAACTGGAAAAACTATCTTACAGAAAAGATGTTAAGAAGTGGCTGCGCTCCCGTTATGGAGATGAGGCCGAAAACATCTGGAAAAAATGAGAGGTTGATAAAGATATGGATAAGCAAAGCGGGACAAATTACGCATCTGATATGACCAGAGCAGTGCATCTTTTTAAACTCGGGATCATCGCTTCACTGATCGCTCTGGCAGGTGACATGGTGCTCGGCTGGGGCGTTCCGGATGAATCACTTACAGGCCTTGAACAGTACTTCTCCAGATATCTTACGGTGTCAGATGCCAGGATCGTGTGGGCATCGGTATTGGGGCTTATCGGAATAACTGTCGAGACGCTGTGCTATTTCGGAGTTTACAGGATCATCAGGCTCAAGTCGGAAAAATATGCGCACATATACAGGGCGGGACTCATCGGAATGACTGCATTCGGACCTTTTACCCACGTCATGTGCTGTGCTGTCATCTATCATCTGAAGGCGTTATACGCAGTCTCGCCTTCTTCTGCCATAGACGGAACTGTCAGATTTGCCGGATGCTTTCTGCTCCCCGTAATGATCGTGTTTTCCCCGTTTTTCTTCATTACCGCGATAACACAGATCATGGCTTTTGCTAAAGGCCTGACACCTTATCCTAAGTGGTGCTGGATCTTCTCGATCCTCTCGGGAATGATCGTTATCTTTCTTGTCAGGATCATCGGCAATTATCCTGCCGTATATGCAATATCGACCGGATGGATAAGCATCGGAAGCATAATCCATTTTGCAGGACTCCTTATTACCATGAAGAAAACAGAAAGGCATTAAAATGTTTGATGAAACTAAAAAGAAAAAACTTGAAGCAGTATTCATATTCGGATTCATCTCGCTTTTCTTGTGCGGTGTCGGTGACTGGCTGATAGGATACGAACCTGAAGGCGGACTGCCGATCGTGTTTGGCATTACCACTACTGCCATCGCAGATGTTCCGGTATGGTTTTATGTCCTGTCGTTCTTTTTCGGGATCCTGTCGGGATTCGGATGTCTTTATTACGCGCCTGCGATAATGGAATTCCTTGATATCAAGGGCATTTCCAAAGATTCGAAAATGTATAAGCTCATGAGATTCGGCTTAAAGTCCGCTCCTATGATGTTCGTATCTTTTCACTGTGCATGCTGCATCTGTCTTCTGATGCTGCAGGCCGCACTTCGCGCGGGACTTGATATCAGCAAATCTGACCCGGTATATATGCTTCCAGTTGCTGTTTCTATGTTGCCGTTCCTGATCTGGTGTTTCCTGTGTGATATACCCGTAACGGTCGCTTATATGTATTTCGCATTAAAAGGAAAGCTGGGGATCAATAAAGCTGCTTTCATATTGTGCCCGATGGGCCTTAGCATCGTCTCAAAGATCATCGCAGCCGTAATGGTCGCTTTGGGAAGCAAGCTTGCGTTCCTCTCTGCGTGCGGCGAATCCTGGGGATGGGCATTCATGTGCCTGGCTTTTTATTTTGCTGTCAAAAAGGCATCGGTTAAGCGTGATCAAATATGAGTCTTGTATATAAGGCCGTCGAAAAGTGCTGCTTCATTCTGAATAAGCTCCCGGGCGGAGGTCCAAAAGGGGATATGTCTGACCTTATCTCAGGCAATGACGATATCAGGCTTCCCGGATGCATGCGCTCTGGTCTTGACATAAGGGAGATCTCTTTTGAAGGCTTTACCGTACACCGCATTCATGCCGGGAACCCGAAATGCAGTTCAAAGAAAGCCGTGCTGTTCCTGCCGGGCGGCGGCGGGATGGCGAGGGCAATTAAGGTTCACTACGATACGGCGAAAAGTCTTGCCATAAGGACCGGTGCGGAAATAGTGATCGCGCATTATCCGCTGGCTCCGAAACATAATGTCAGGTATGCGCTCGAATGGCTCGAAAAGTTATATTACTGCGTACTTCTGAAAGAATATGAAGCTGAAGACATCGTTTTCATGGGTGATTCTGCCGGCGCAAATCTGGCATTGAGCCTTGCGTACAGGTTAACGGACAAGCCGGGAAGAATGATGATCATATCGCCTGCATGCGGACTGGAGAACGGCCGCAACAGGGATATCAGATTGGAGATGGAGCCCCAAGACCCCATTCTTACCGTGGCCATGAATGATCTGATCGCCGAGCACTGGTGCAGGAACGTGCCGCTGGACAGTCCGGACATCAGTCCCGAATATATCGGATATAACGGCTTTCCGCCGATGTTAATGTTCTACGGAACACATGAGCTGTTCTATCCGCATGTCATCAATTACATAGAAAAGCTGAAGGGATCCGGAATCTCTCTTACCGCCGTTGAAAAACCGATGTGCCACGACTGGGCACTCGTGAAATATTTTCCGGAAGGAAGAGAAGCTTTAAACAGAATGTGTGAATGGATCCGAAAATAAAAAAGATATCCGAATGAGACTTTACAAATAATCCGTTTCCAATAGAATAAAGATGTTAGTGGTTAGCTACCGCTAACTAATAAAGTTATTTTTCAGGAGGATATAAAATGGAAGAGATCTTCAAAGGTATTCCCGAGATCAAGTATGAAGGCCCGGACAGCAAAAATCCGCTGGCATTTAAGTATTATGATCCCGACAGGATCGTAATGGGCAGGAAGATGAGCGAACAGCTTCCTTTTGCCATGGCATGGTGGCATAACCTTTGCGCAAACGGCGTTGATATGTTCGGCAGAGGAACGATCGACAAGAGATTCGGCTCAGAGACCGAAGGCACAATGGAACACGCAAAGGCAAAAGTCGATGCCGGAATCGAGTTCATGAAGAAACTCGGCATCAGGTATTTCTGTTTCCACGATGTTGACCTTGTTCCTGAGGCAGATGACATCAATGAGACAAACAGAAGATTAGACGAGATCACCGACTATATCCTGGAGAAGACGAAGGGTACTGACATCAAGTGTCTCTGGGGCACCGCAAACATGTTCTCCAATCCCAGATTCATGAATGGTGCGGGAAGCACAAATGAGCTGGAGGTATATTGCTTTGCAGCAGCCCAGGTCAAGAAAGCCATCGAACTGACTGTTAAGCTCGGCGGCCGCGGATATGTATTCTGGGGCGGAAGAGAAGGCTATGAGACATTGCTTAACACACAGGTGAAGTTCGAGCAGGAAAACATAGCAAATCTCATGAAGATGGCGCGTGACTATGGAAGAAGCATCGGATTTAACGGAACATTCCTGATCGAACCCAAACCGAAGGAACCGATGAAGCATCAGTATGACTACGATGCTGCAACAGCGATCGGATTCCTGCGTCAGTATGGTCTTGATAAGGATTTCAAGATGAATATCGAAGCCAACCATGCCACACTCGCAGGACACACGTTCCAGCACGAGCTGAGGATCAGCCGTATCAACGATATGCTGGGTTCCATTGACGCAAATCAGGGTGACATCATGCTCGGCTGGGATACGGACTGTTTCCCGAGCAATGTTTACGATACGACACTTGCAATGTATGAGATCCTTAAGAACGGCGGTCTTCCCGTCGGCATCAACTTTGATTCGAAGAACAGAAGACCGAGTAACACATATGAGGACATGTTCCATGCATTTATCCTCGGTATGGATTCATTTGCATACGGACTGCTCAAGGCTGCTCAGATGATCGAAGACGGAAGGCTCGAAAACAACATCAAAGAGCGTTATTCCTCCTTTGAATCAGAACTCGGAAAGAAGGTAAGGAGCGGCAGCGCAACACTCGAGGAACTTGCCGCAAAGGCTTCTGAACTCAAGGCGCCCAAAGCTCCCGTATCAGGCAGACAGGAATATCTCGAAGGAGTCCTGAACAATATCATTCTTTCAAACAACTGATCGCCCCAAATTGTCAAAAAAAGATGTATTGACACAAAACGGTTAGCAATGTATAACTATCGGGTTAGCAGGTGCTAACCGTTTTTGGAGGGGCAGTTTCAGGTGAAGTGGATCTATCTCGTAATTACCATTCTGATCGTTGCGCTGATCCTCTGGAGGGTGATTAGGAGCATTGTTTCAGGAAAGTCCTGCTGCGGAACGGGAACAAAAGTCACCGCGAAAGTTCATGCCAGGCACGACAGGATCTCTGATTATCCCTATCGATACATATTGAACGTGGAGGGCATGGTGTGCTCCGCGTGCGTGAGGAACGTCGAGAACACGCTCAACAGGATAGATGGCCTGTGGGCGAAGGCCAATCTTCAGAAGAAGGAAGTTACGGTACTTTCCAAGGTTCCCCGCGACAAAAGATTCTTTGTTGATGCATATGAAGATTCTACATATACGATAACGGGCTTTAAGGAGGTCAGGAACATTGAAGAGTCTTAACGAACTGAAACCGAACAGCGAAGGTATCGTTGCATCCATAGACGGTGATGCAAGGTATCTGAGCAGGATCACATCGATCGGCATTACGCCGGGCTGTCACATCAAGGTCTTAAAGAATGACAAGAACAGACCGATGCTCGTTTTCATGCGCGACACGATGGTCGCTCTCAACACTGAAGAAAGCAGAAACATCAAAGTAGAAACGAGGGACAACCAATGACAGACGGCAAGAAGACAATAGCCCTCCTGGGCCAGCCCAACTCGGGCAAATCAACTCTGTTCAACGGCCTTACCGGAATGAAGCAGCATGTCGGAAACTGGCCCGGCAAGACGGTCGAACAGAAGCAGGGCGGATTCACGCACAACGGCGAAGATTACGTCGTAATGGACCTTCCGGGAACGTATTCGCTCTCCGCAAACTCAGACGAAGAGATCGTAACAAGAGACTATATATCATCCGGAAAAGCAGACGTGGTCTGCATCCTCGCGGACAGCTCACAGCTTGAGCGAAGCCTTTTCATGCTCTCTGACTACGCAGGCATCAACGTGCCCTGCTTCCTCATCCTCAATCTCGCGGATGTCGCTGCAGACCAGGGAAAGACGATCAACGCAGACAAGATCAGATCAAAGCTCGGGATCCCCGTAGTCCTGATGTCTGCAACAGACGTTAAGAAGTACGACAACTTTTTCGCTGCACTCAATGAGGCATTATCTAAAAAGACAACATTAGACATATCTTCTCTCGAAGAAAAGTACAGAAAGCTCGATGGTTTTGATGAGCTGAAAGCGGAGATCCCCGAAAACCTGATCCCCGGATGTTCATCGACCTGGATGGCGGTAAAGACGATCGAGGGAGATAAAGTCGTAAGAGCAAAGATCGAAAACAAGCTCACGGGCGACAGCCTCGTAAGATACAACAGCCACGCTGCAAGATTCGACAAGGGCGCTCTCCTTACCGGTGAATGCAAGTTCTCCTGGATCGACGAACTCCTCTCTGATTCAGTAAACAAAGTCACACAGACGGTAAAGACCAGCAAGCTCGATAAGGCTTTGACGAACAAGACCTGGGGCAAGGTCGTAGTTGTTCTGATCGTAATCGGCGGCCTTTTGCTGTCGTTCATCCCTGCGGTTCCGATCATGCTCCTGGGCGGCATCTTTACTGCGCTCGCAGTTCCCGTAAGGGAAGCTCTGACAGCCGCAAATGCATCACCGATCGTAACGGGCATCATATGCGACGTAATACTTCAGTCACTCGCAAACATCGTAAAGATGTTAGGTTTCGCTTTCGGAATCAACCTTGTTTTCGGTATGTTCGAAGAGAGCGGACTCATGGCAAGGATCTCATATGTTTTCGATAACACGATGAGCAAGATGGGTCTTCAGGGCAAATCCATCATGCCTTTCCTCGTATCTTTCGGATGCACGATCGGCGGTGCTTCAAGCTCACGCGTCATCGACAACTGGAACCAGAAGGTACTTACTATCGCACTCGCATGGGCAGTTCCCTGCGGCGCGGCATGGGCGATCATCCCGATGCTCGCAGCAAACTTCTTCGGCGGTTATGCAGTACTCGTAATCATCGCGATACTCCTCGTAATGCTCCTTCACATCTGGATCACTGCGAAGATCTTCGGCAGAAAGCTCGTCAAGAAGGAAGACAGATACGGCATCATCATGGAGCTCCCTCCGTACCATAAGCCGAAGTGGGGCGCAATGCTCAGATTCGTTCTCGGAAGAACAAAGGATATGTTCTTCAGAGTCGTTAAGGTCATCATTCCCGTATGTCTCCTTTTCTGGATCTTGAGCTATTCAGGCGGAAACATCGAGGGTTCACTCCTTTACAAAATAGGTGTAGCGATCGAGCCCGTTACAAAAGTATTCGGAATGAACTGGCAGCTCTTCATGGCATTCCTTGCTTCATCTATCGGTAAGGAAGGCGCAGTCGGCGTTCTCACCGCACTCTATTCACAGTCGGGAACGATCTACGGCGCAGTCAACGGAACAAACGCTGCAGTCGCAAATTCAACGCAGCTCCTGCTCTCGAACATCTCAGGCCCTCAGGCTCTGGCATTCATGTTCGCGATCACGTTCAACGTCCCTTGTGTAGTTGCTCTTGCTGCAACCTATCAGGAAACACACTCTGCAAAGTGGACTGCGATCATCACCGGTTACTACACGCTCGGAGCTCTCATCATCTCCTTCATCGTGTACCACATCGGACTTCTCATAATGTGAGGTAATTTCATGGATATGCAGGCGCTCCTCATTAAGATCAAAAACGGCGAAGGAAGATCTACCGCAATGCTCGCGGAAGAGATGAACACGACGCCTGAAGATGTTACGAGGACACTTGAATATCTTGAGAGGATAGGAGTTCTCCGAAGAACGGAACTCGGCAAGTTCGAATGCAACGGAAGCTGCTCATCGTGCAGCGGATGCTCCGGAAGTTCCGGCAAAGAGAAGGGCCCGTGCAAAGGCTGCATTCCAGAACAGGGTTTCGAACACATGGGCGTTCTTTGGGAAGTGAAGAATGGATAGTAAAAAAGGCAACTAAGAATATGGCGCTCGCGGGAATCGCGGGCGTCATAACATATGCAATAGGAAGCCTGATAGCTTTTTCGGGACTTCTTATCAATATGAAGAAAGCGGAGATGTGATCTATGGATGAGCAGCAGTACAGGATGACGCTTACAGATGTTCAGTGGTGGTGCTGTGACATACCCGGAAATATCGGATGGATAATCTGGATCGTCTGCAATGTCAAAACTCTTATTGAAGGCGTTGATCTTTACGCTATCCTGATGCTTCTGCCGACAGCGTTGATGCTTATCGGAGTAGTCGAACTGATAAGTGAGAGGATCGCAAAGCTCGACAGGATACTTCCAAGGCTCAGGCTTTACAGAGGTTTTGGTTCGCTGACATTGGGCGGTATTCTCGGAGTTCCGGTGGCGATTGCAGGACTCGTTATGAAGACGGGAGGAAGCAGGTCTTGGTGGATGCTTGCAGGCGCTGTGCTTTGCGGGTTGTTCGCAGGACTATGCTTTGCAGGATATAAGAAGATAGAAAAATGATAACGGTAATCCAGCTTATATTATTTTGCCTGCTGTTCACGCTGATGGTCAGATATTCCGTCAGGGGCGGTGCAGTTAACGGACTTTTCTACTACCCTAAGACCGTTCAGGAACGTGCATTTGAGATCGGTCTTTCCACAAGGGAAGAGATGAAGAAAAAACGCAAAGTGTTCATGACGGAATTCTATGCCGTAATGGGCATCGCTCTTGTACTGATAATCGCAGTTTGGAACAAGGTAACTGATTTCAAGACAGCATATATTCAGGCACTTTTGTTCCTTGAAGTGATGAACTGGTATGACGGCATAGTCATCGACAAGATCTGGGTCGGGCACAGTAAGTTCTGGATCCTTCCCGGATGCGAAGATCTTTCTTTCGTTCAGACATGGAAGCAGATGTTTAAGAAGCGCATCATACTGACCCTGATATGGGTCGCAGGCGCTGCGGTAGTAGCAGGAATAGTGGTGCTGATCTCAAGATTCACAACGCATTAAAAACAAAGGAGAACTGATATGGGCTTGTACAGAAAATTCGTAAACCAGACGAGAAAACCTGAAGGAACGCTTGGCAAGATGATGGTAAACGGCATGAACAGCGGTCACGCGAAAATGGCTGACTGGGGCATGTCGCATCTGCCCGCGCTGATACCTTCGCAGATCGCCGAACTCGGATGCGGAGGCGGAAGGAATGCTGGCGAGCTCTCGAAAAGATATCCGCTTTCAAAAGTTGTTGCAGTCGACTATTCCGAAGTCTCCGTCGCGAAAGCGAAGGAGTACAACAAGGAAAGGATAGACGCAGGCAGGATGATCGTCGAGCAGGGCGATGTTTCAAACCTTAAGCTGCCGGCAGATTCGTTCGATCTTGCAACCGCATTTGAGACCATATATTTCTGGCCCGGCCTCGAAAAGTGCTTTGCCCAGGTCTATAAGATCTTAAAGCCCGGCGGTATATTCATGGCCGTCAATGAATCAGACGGCACTGATGACGCAAGCCTTAAGTATGAGAAGATCATTGACGGAATGAGATGCTATACGGTTGAACAGATAAGTTCAGCCATGAAGGCAGCTGGCTTTTCTGAAGTCACTTCCGATCACTTTGAAGGCAAGCCCTGGATAACGGTTATTGCGCGTAAGTAAGGAGAACAGCATTGAACTGGCCGAGAACGCTACTTGACGGAATAATGCTTTGTCTGGTCTTCAATCTGACCATTGCGATCCTTTGGATGTTCGTTCCGAATGCTTTCTGCAACATGCTGCCGGCTGAGATCAGGAAGGCATCACCGAAGAGAAAGAAAAAGGAAGTTATCATCCTTGCGAGCGTTATCTATCCGATCTATCCGCTGATGTTTGCATACATGATCGCAAGCAGCCACATGGCCGGTGTCAGCGGATTCTGGAATCTGTTCTGGACAGGCTATATCGAGATGTTCTTCGTCAACTTGGGAGACCTGATAGGGCTGGATTATTTCTTCCGCAAGATAAGCATGAAAAAGATCATGATACCCGGTACCGAGCACTGCAAGGCGTGGGAGACCAAGACCTGGATGAAGACTTTGGGTTTTCCGGAACACCTGATAATATGGCCATTTGTCTTCTGTCCTCTGACCGGACTTATCGTGGCAGGTTTCAGCAGGCTGATCTTCGGTATCTGATCAGTTTTTCAGGATATTTTTGTCATATATTACGCTTTGAATATTCTACCTATTGAATTGGTAGGGAATTGCGTGTATTCTTTTCGAGTTAGCGAACGCTAACAAGAAAAGGAAGAGGTTATGACAAACGAAATCATCTTAGAGATCAAGGATCTCTGTACTACTGTCGGCGAAGAAAAAACGCCGATCTTAAGAAATGTTGACCTCACTGTCGGACGCGGTGAAACGCATATAATCATGGGTCCTAACGGTGCAGGCAAATCCACTCTCGGATTTACGGTAATGGGAAATCCGGCATACGAGATAGAATCAGGAAAGATCTTCTTTGAAGGAGAGGACATTACTGATCTTTCTGCGGACAAACGGGCCGTAAAAGGAATATTCCTCTCTTTCCAGAATCCGATCGAAGTGCCCGGGATCTCAATGAGAAGCTTTCTGAAGAGTTCACTGCAGCAGATAACGGGAAAACGCATCAAGTACTCAGAGTTCAACAAGACGCTTGAGGAAGCACTGTCACTGATCAACATGGATCCTTCGTATGTTGACAGAGATGTTAACGTGGGCTTTTCGGGAGGCGAAAAGAAAAAAGCCGAAATACTTCAGCTTCTGGTATTGAGGCCTAAGCTTGCGATACTGGATGAGACTGATTCTGGTCTGGATGTCGATGCCGTAAGGACGGTATCTCAGGGCATAAGAGCATACAAGGAAAGATACGGCGGAACGCTCATTATCATCACTCACAATGCAGCGATCCTGGAAGCTCTTGATGTGGACAAGACGCATGTTCTTGTTAAGGGAAAGATAGTTGAGACCGGCGGAGCCGATCTTACGGATGAAATAAACAGAAACGGATTTGAGAAATATACAGATGGCTGACGGAAAGACTCTGATCACGGATGTTGATCATAAAAGATATGATTTCAGATATGTCGAATCTTCTGATGAATACATAAGAGAAGAGGACGGTTTTACTGAAGAGATAATAAGAAGGATCTCCGAAGAAAAAGACGATCCCGAATGGATGCGGGATTTCAGGCTAAAATGTCTTGATATCTATAATCACATGGACATGCCCTGCTGGGGTCCTTCGATACAAGAACTCGATCTTAACAGGATCGCATCATACGTTAGGCATAAGACCGACATGAAGAATAACTGGGATGATGTGCCTGACGATATCAAGGAAACATTTGAAAAGCTCGGGATCCCCCAGGCTGAAAGACTGTCTCTTGCAGGTGTCGGAGCTCAGTACGATTCGGAGATCGTCTACCACAATCTCAAGGAGGAAGTGGCTAAGATGGGCGTTGTATATACAGACGTCGAGACAGCCATGAAAACCGGATATGAGGATATGGTAAGGGAACACTTTATGAAACTGATAACGCCGACAGATCACAAGTTTGCGGCACTCCACGGCGCAGTATGGTCAGGTGGATCCTTTGTTTACGTTCCAAAAGGTGTTAAAGTCGACATCCCGCTTCAGTCATATTTCAGGCTTAATGCGGCAGGTGCAGGACAGTTTGAGCACACCATGATAATCGTTGATGAAGGGGCTGACGTCCACTTTATAGAAGGATGTTCGGCACCTAAATACAATGTTGCAAATCTTCACGCGGGATGCGTTGAACTGTTCGTAAGGAAAAATGCAAGACTGCGTTATTCGACGATCGAAAACTGGTCTAAGAACATGTTCAATCTCAACACAAAGAGAGCCTTGATCGAAGAGGGCGGAAAGATGGAATGGGTATCAGGTTCGTTCGGCTCGAAGATATCATATCTTTACCCGATGACGATACTCAAAGGTAATGACTCCAAGATGACCTATACAGGCATTACGTTCTCTGGAGAAGGACAGAATCTCGACACGGGATGCAAAGTGGTTCACGCGGGATGCAGGACTTCATCCGTAATTACCGCGAAGTCGATATCCAAGAGCGGCGGGATCGGTATGTTCAGAAGTTCTGTTGTTATAGAAAAGGCGGCAAAAGAATCCAAGTGTTCTGTATCATGCGATTCCCTGATGCTGGATTCCATATCGAGAGCTGATACGGTTCCTGCGATGGATATCAAAGCATTTGACGCGGATGTCGGACATGAGGCAAAGATCGGCCGCATCAGTGATGAAGCAGTCTTTTATCTGATGAGCAGAGGCATGTCGGAAGAAGATGCCAAAGCACTTATCGTAAGCGGATTTGCAGATTCAGTCTCGAAGGAGCTGCCGCTTGAATATGCCGTTGAAATGAACAACCTCATCAAGATCGAGATGAGCGGACACAAGGCATGAGAGGAACAAAGACATGACAGATGTTTACAACATAAATACATCACCCGCGCTGACTTTTGCCAAGCTCGGAATGAACGGCGACAGGATCAGCGTAAACACATCACTGATCAAAAAAGAGAACGTTGAACAGTACATCTTCGGAAACGGTATTACGGATACCGATGATATTGACGAAGCGCTTCCAGGAGGAGCCGCAGGTCAGGATATCGACAGACTGCTTTCGACTGAAAGCCGCATCATGACGGTAAAAGGAAATGCCGGGATAACTATCTCATTTTCCGGCAGCGGTGTTATCAGGCGTGTACTGAAAGTTGCCCGGGGTGTAGAAGCCGAGGTGGTTGAAGTAGTGAAAGGCAAAGCACCTGACATTGCTTTAAACAGTACGTCATATATTCTCGAAAAGAACGCGAGGCTTAAGCTTATCAGAATACAGATGCTGGACAAGGACACACTTTACGTTGATGACTTAAGGGCAAAGCTTCATGAGGATTCTTACCTGGAAGTCGTAAGGCTCGATCTCGGTTCGAAAAGATCATATATCGCTTCTAAAGTTTCTCTTGAAGGAAAAAACTCGGAATACAAAGCTCATGGTGATTATCTGCTTAACGGAAGCCAGAGGCTTGATATCAACATGATCGCAGAGCATATTGCACCGGATACGGTAAGCGACATGAGATGTGACGGAGTGCTGCTGGATTCTGCCTCAAAGATCTTCAGAGGAGTACTGGATTTCAAGAGCGGATGCAAGGGCGCCAAGGGCGCGGAGAATGAAGATGTCATCCTTCTTTCGGAAGATGTGGATAACCAGTCTCTTCCGATGATACTCTGCGGAGAGGAAGATGTTGAAGGCAATCACGGAGCGAGTGTCGGCAAGATTTCAGATGAGATAATCTACTATCTGATGACACGTGGTTTTGACGAAGAAGCTGCAGTAAGGCTGATAATCAGGTCGAAATTCAACAATATTACTTCTCAGCTCAAAAACAGCGATCTGCGTGATGTGATAAACAGACAGATCGACGGTGTACTCTCATGAACACAATGGATTTCAGGAAAGACTTTGCGCTGTTCAGGAGTGGTAATGCACCTGTATATTTCGATAACTCCGCAACAACGCAAAGGCCTGACTGCGTAATTGAGGCAGTGGCGGATTTTTACAGGAACAGCAATGCAAATCCGCTGAGAGGACTATATGAACTTGCTTTGGCTGCAACGGAAAAATATGAAGATGCAAGGAAGACTGTCGCATCTTTTATTGGCGCAAAGAATCCTTCGCAGATAGTATTTACGCGCAACACAACGGAATCTTTAAACCTTGTGTCAGAGTCGATAACTTCAGCCGTAAAGATAGGTGAAGGTGATAATATCGTTGTTACCGTGTCAGAGCACCATAGTAATCTTCTGCCATGGCAGAGACTTGCGAAAAGGACCGGTGCAAAGCTCGTATTCATGGAGCCTGACATGACCGGTCTGATATCTGATGAGGAGATCAGATCAAAGATCACGGAACGTACAAAGCTTGTTGCGGCGGCGCATGTAAGCAATGTGTGGGGAAGAGAAAATCCTATCGAAAAGATCATCAAGAGAGCGCACTCTTTCGGAGCGTTTGCCGTGATCGACGGAGCGCAGGCAGTAGCTCACATGAAAGTGGACGTAAGTTCGCTTGACTGTGATCTGTACGCTTTTTCCGGGCACAAGATGCTGGCTCCGATGGGTATAGGCGTTCTTTACGGTAAGGCGGAGCTTTTAGAACGAATGGAACCTTTTATGCTCGGTGGTGAGATGATCGAATACGTTACACGTGAAGATGCAACATACGCCGAAGTGCCGCACAAGTTTGAAGCCGGGACCGTAAATGCCGGAGGTGCTGCAGGACTTGCGCGCGCCTGCGCTTATATTTCAGACACCGGGTTCGATTTCATAAGAACACAGGAAACTGAGCTTACCTCTTATCTGATCGGGAAAATGAACAGTATCCGGGGCATTGAATTATACGGTTCAAAGGATCCGGATGAGCACAACGGGATCATTTCGTTCAACATCAAAGACTGTCATCCGCATGATGTTGCATCGATACTGAACGAAGACGGCATCTGTGTCAGAGCAGGGCATCACTGTGCGCAGCCTCTTATGCAGTTCATGGGAATAGGCTCATGCGTCAGAGCGTCCGTATATGCTTACAACACATTGGAAGAAGCGGACAGGTTTGTTAAGTGTCTTAAGAATGTGAGAAAGGTTTTGGGATACTGAAGTGGAACTTAAAGATCTTTACAGGGAAATAGTAAACGACCATAACATAAATCCTGTCCATAAATATGAGATGGATATGCCTGACATAGTCCTGCGCGGTGTAAACCCAAGCTGTGGGGATGACATTAACCTGATGGTAAAGATAAAAGACGGAATAATAACCGAAGCATCTTATATGGGGTGCGGATGTGCCATTTCACAGGCATCCGTTGACATGATGCTCGATAACGTCACCGGACTTACGAAAGAAGAAGCATTGGCAAGGGCAGATATCTTTCTGGGTATGATAGAAGGTAAGATAATTGACGATAAAGAACTGGAAGTCCTTGACGATGCAATGTATCTCAAGGAGATATCTCACATGCCGGCAAGAGTCAAATGTGCGGTTCTGGGATGGAGAACTTTGAAGAAGATCCTGTCTGAGGACATACCCGGTTAGATCAAACCAGCGTTCCCTTGAAGTTCTTTGCAGTGTCGCTTTCATCAGCGACATACCAGTAATCGCAGCTGTCGCTTCCCAATGCGCATGTATGGGTCCTGATGAGCTTCGCGTGAACGAGCTTCGGGATTATGTGATCCGTTGCGCATAAGTAGGGAAGGAGATCCATGTAGCCGTTAGCCCGCGCGTAATCCGCAAGCGGGCAGCCGACAAGATCGAAGCAGACGCCTTCATCGGTGTTTCTCGGATTGATCTTTACTCTCCACGTGTTGCCCCACTGTCCCTGAGAAAGCTTTTCCTCAACGAGCTTTGCATACGGGACATACCGCTTGTACATCGATTTCTTAAGAATCTTCATCTGCCATTTGCGGTTGACGTTTATGAATATTCCAATGAACTTGTATTTTTCGTAGAGCTCGTTTGCAAGCTGAGTGATTGAATTGCCGTCTATCCTGTGACCTGAAGCTTCATAGAATGATATCGCGAGGATCATGAGATCAAGGTTATGTGCCATGAGGTTTTCCTTGCCGCCGATGTCAGGTGCTTTGGCAAAGAGAACAGGAAACAGTTCATCAGCTTTCCTGATGATGGAATCAGCCTCATCCGGATAATGCTTTTTAGTATATTTGATAAATGCTTTCTTAAAGCTTTTAGCCATTGATGCCATAAGATGCTCCCGTCTGAACCTCAAATTATACGAGATTATATAACAAATAGTTAGTTTTTGCTAACTTTGCACAAATAAAGCATTGACAATGGTTTACGAATAAAGTAATCTCTGTTAGCTATCAGTGATAACTAACGAGAAGGACACATATTCGATATGCCCAGAGATAAGACTTTAAGTCATGAGAAGGTAAACAGAGCTATCCGTGAAGAATTCCTTGAGAAGGGATTCGAAGGAGCATCTGTGAGAAGTATCGGCGAGAGAGCCGGCATGACTTCTGCAGGTCTTTACCGCCATTATCCTGATAAGGCTGCGATGTTTGATTCGATCGTGGCACCTGTCATTAATGCGATCGAGCAGTGGGCATCAGACCACAAGAAGAACGCATATGAACATGTCGAAAACCGTTCGGATGACAGTGATCTTTTTGCGGAGACTTTCCTTGATCTCATCAGGGATATCATAATTCCGCATAAAGTTGAGTTCAGGCTTCTTCTGACAAGTTCTCGCGGTACGAAGTATGAGAACTTTGTTAATGATTTTGTATTAAGCAATCAGGCTGAGATGATGAAGATGTTCGGTTATCTCAAGAGTAAGGGATTTCCTGTTAAAGAGATAAGCGAAGAAGAACTGCACATATTGTTGTCAGCATATCTGACGGCATGTTTTGAACCTGTCGTGCACGGGTTCAGTGATGAACAGATAGAGGAACACTTAGGTACTGTCCGGGAATTCTTCTTACCCGGGTGGAGAAATCTGATGGGAATGCAAAGAGAGCCGTAAGGCTCTTTTTTATTGCTTAGGCTATCACTTAACGGTCAGTGATAGCTAACGAAAAAAGAAAAGAATAACAAGGAGGACAATAACTTGGGAAAGGCACCGAAATACGATCACATGAAGCTGATAGGGCAGTTTGCCGGAGGGCACAGACACCTTATCACGCTTGGAAGGATACTGGCGGGAATAAGTGCGGCCGTAACACTCGTTCCGTTCTATCTTCTGTGGAGGATAATCGCCGTTGCGATAGAAGGAAAGGATCTTGGCAGGATCAACGGATATGCATGGGGAGCGGTAATACTTACCGTATCAGCACTCCTTATCTATATCTTTGCGCTTCTGTGCACACACATAGCTGCGTTCAGAGTACAGGCCAATATGAGAAGCGAACTCATGAGAAAGATAATCAAGCTTCCGCTCGGAATCTTTGACGAGGACGGTACAGGCAAGATCAGAAGGATAGTTAGCGAATCAACTGCAGCGACAGAAACATATATCGCGCATAATCTTGCGGATAAGACTGTTGCGGCAGTAACACCCGTGGGACTGATAGTACTGATCCTCGCATTTGACTGGAAGATGGGACTGATCTGCATGATCCCTGCGGTCATCGGATTTATCTGCATGATGTCCATGATGGGTAAAGGCATGCAGGAGAAGATGAAGGAATACCAGAATGCTCTTGATACGATGAGCAGTGAAGCTACAGAGTATGTAAGAGGCATCCCGGTAGTAAAAACATTCGGTCAGACAGTTCATTCATTTAAGCGTTTTAAAGATTCCATCGACGGATACGGAAAATGGACAACCGCATATACTCTGCAGCTGAGAATGCCCATGATCGGATTCATGACATGCATCAATGCGATCTTCTTCGCCATCGTTCTGGGAGCTTACTTCCTTACAAGAAACGGTGTAGGCAATGCGGATATCCTTAATGTCATGTACTACATAATCGTATCTCCGCTGGTTACGGTAACACTTACCAAGATCGCATATTCAGGTGAAGCGGAGATGACGCTTATAGATGCTCTCAAGCGAGTTGACAGCATACTTGCTCTTTCTCCCCTTTCAGAAACTGATAAGGAAAACGTTCCCGGGGATAACAGCATTGTTCTTAATAACGTAACTTACAGATATGCTGATGCGGCAAGAGACGCTGTCTCAGATATCAGCATGAAAATTGCTCCCGGTGAGCATGTCGCATTCGTAGGCCCTTCCGGATCGGGAAAGACAACTCTTGCCGAGCTTATGGTCCGTTTCTTTGACGTTACTTCCGGAGAGATCCTGTTAGGCGGAGTCAACCTCAAGGACATTCCTTCTGACAAACTGATGGAGCGCGTGTCATTCGTTTTCCAGGACAGCAAGCTGATAAAGACATCGATCCTTGAGAATGTACGCATGTCCAAACCTGATGCTACAAGAGAAGAAGTCATGGATGCGTTGAGAAGAGCCCAGTGCATGGATATCATCGATAAGCTTCCGAACGGCATAGACACTGTCATCGGTGAGAAGGGAACATACCTCTCGGGCGGTGAGCAGCAGAGGATCACGATCGCAAGAGCAGTGCTTAAGGATGCACCTATCCTGATACTTGATGAAGCAACTGCATTTGCCGATCCCGATAACGAGACAAAGGTACAGGCTGCATTCGAAGAACTCTCCAAGGGTAAGACGATCATCATGATCGCGCACAGATTGAGCACGGTTACGAGCGCAGACAGGATCTTTGTTCTCGATGACGGAAAGCTCAAAGAGAGCGGCTCTCATGATGAACTTATCTCCTGCGGAGGTCTTTACAAGAAGATGTTTGAAGAATACGGAAGATCCGTTGAATGGAAGGTAGGTGCCTGATATGGTAGAAAAGTTAAAGCATAAATATGCGCTCTCTACTCAGGGCGCCAAGGACATGATCAAGGCCTGCATCAGCGTTACCATAACCAATATGGCATTCATGATGACTGCAGGAGTCCTCTATACACTGATAAATGATCTGCTTGGTAACAATCTGACTAAGGACAGGCTGCCGTTCTATATCATAAGCAGCATTGCGGTACTGATCCTCATAGCAGTTACGAATTTCATTCAGTACAACATGACTTTCCTTACAACATATAAGGAGAGCGGAGTCAGAAGAACATCCATTGCTGAAAGACTGCGCCGTCTGCCGCTGTCTTACTTCGGAAAGAAAAACCTTTCCGATCTTACGCAGAACATATTAGGAGACTGCGCACAGATCGAGACGGCATCGAGCCACTGGATCCCCGAGATCATCGGAGCTCTTATCTCAACCACTATCGTAGGATTGAGCCTTTTCATCGTCTTCGACTGGAGAATGGCTCTTGCAAGCTTCTGGGTAATACCCGTATCGCTCGGAATAGTTCTTTCATGCTCCGGACTGGAGAAGAAAGCCGTAAAGAAGAATGCGGCAGTCAAGCTCGACATGACTGACAGTGTCCAGGAATGTCTGGAATCCATCAGGGATCTGAGAGCAAACAATGCTGAAGACAGATACATGGATGTGCTCGAAGGCAAGATCAGGAAAGTCGAGAAGATGGCTCTCTTTACGGAGCTCAAGATGGCCGTCTATGTCAATTCCGCATCCATCATACTCAAGCTCGGAATAGGAACCACGGCGATAGTCGGAGGCATGCTCTTTGCAAACGGTGAGATCACCCTGCTTACATTCTTTATGTTCCTCATGGTCGTATCAAGGCTTTATGATCCTATGCAGATCACGCTCCAGAACTTTGCTGCCGTCATCTCAGTTGAGCTTCAGTCCGAAAGACTTGATGAAGTTCTTTCACATGAGATCCAGACAGGTTCCGAACAGAAAACCAACAACGGATACGATATCGTTTTCGATCATGTAGGCTTCAAGTATTCTGATGATACGGACGTATTAAAGGATGTCAGCTTTACTGCAAAGCAGGGCGAGGTTACTGCCCTTATCGGTCCTTCGGGCGGCGGCAAGACAACCATTTCAAGGCTTGCGGCAAGATTCTGGGATGTAAACGAAGGCAAGATCACACTGGGCGGAGAAGACATCTCAAAGATCGATCCGGAGACGCTGCTTTCTGATTATTCCATCGTATTCCAGGATGTAACCCTGTTCAATAACACCATTAAGGAAAACATCCGCATCGGCCGTGAAGGCGCGAGTGACGAGGATATCAGGAGAGCCGCAAAGCTTGCAAACTGCGAGGAGTTCATAAACAAACTTCCCAATGGTTACGATACGTTTATCGGTGAGAACGGAAGCGAGCTGTCAGGCGGTGAAAGACAGAGGATCTCCATTGCAAGGGCATTCCTCAAGGATGCTCCGATCATCCTTCTTGACGAGGCAACGGCATCTCTTGACGCGGAGAATGAGACAGTCATCCAGGAAGCTCTTTCAAGGCTGATCAAGGATAAGACGGTTCTCATCATCGCACACAGGATGAGAACGATCGCAAATGCGGATCATATCGTTGTCCTTAAGGATGGTGTTGTTGCCGAGCAGGGAAGCCCCGCAGAACTGTCAGCATATGACAGCATCTACAGCAACATGACCCGTCAGCAGAATATTTCACAGAACTGGAAAATGGCATGAAAAATACCGTAAACAAAAGTCCATTTGCAAAAGAATTCCTAAAGATGGCAAAAGGGGTTTTCACCAAAGAAGAAGCAGAGGATATCTGCGTATTGGCTAATAAGTATTCGGATGAGTACATAAACGCTCATCCGGACGCTTACGGTTCAGCCGTAAAGGTATCTTATCCTTTTGCAGGAGTGTACAGAGCCCTTCAGAAATATGTCTCAAAGGAAGAAGCGCTTCAGCTTATGTATGATTATGCACCCGTAATAGGAGAGAAGCAGAGAAGGGCATACTGGCGTTTTACTTCCATCCCGGGTGTTCCGTCTCTGTTATGGGCTAACTTCGAAAAGATAATGAAGACGGCAGGAGGCGAGAAAGCCGGCTATAAGAGCACGATATACGGTGTACAGGGAAACGTGGCAGGTATGGATGTACTTTCCTGTCCGGTTGTTAATGCCTTAGTGGAGATAGGAATGCCTGAAGTCGCTCCAGTAATGTGCGCCATAGACCAGGTGTACAGCACGGGATACCGCGGTATTCAGTTTAAGCGCACCAAGTCGGTTGCAGAAGGTGACGACTGCTGTGACTACAGATATAAAAGGGTACGGAATAAAAAGAACTGAGACTGACAGCATAAAACAGCTATTGACAACGATTAAATTACGCCGTAATATTACGGCGTAATTTTATTGGAGAACAGGTGCTGCGGATGTCTTACGATTACGCTAAAACACACGAATTGATCCTGAAGAGTGCGATGAAGACTTTCAGTGAAGTCGGCTTCAGGAATGCATCCATAAGAAACATCTGCAAAGACGCAGGCGTAACCAACGGAGCTTTCTATGCTCATTTTGAAAGCAAGGACGCTCTCTTTGCCGCGTTGGTATCGGAAAAGCTTTCGGTGTTCAACGAGGCATATCAGGATATGAGCGATATCAACATAAGAACAGTTGAAGATGTCATGAAAGTGTTTGAGGCGTCTTACAGCTCTATCGAAACGCTGATCCACTATGTGTATTCGGAAAAGGAAGTCTTCATGCTGGTCCTTAAGAGCAGCAGCGGAACAAGCTATGAGAATTTTGTTTCAGATCTGATAGATGCGGAGTGCAAAAATACCATGCTGTTCTTTGAGAGCTGCAAAAGGTTTATGAAAAAACCTGAGAATATATCTGAGCGTTTCGTAAGACTTGGTTCATCCATGGTCATAAATTCAATGCTGGATGCTTTTCTTGACGGAGTATCCGAAGAAGAAAACATCCTTGAGACAAAGAAAGCCAGCGACTTCTGCGCCGCCGGCTACAGACAGTTACTGGGATTCTGAGTATGCCGTTCGCTTTTGGCGGACGGTATATTTTTGAGATACGAGTTAGCAAATGCTAACCGCAAAGGAGGAGAAGAAATTGGAAAAACAGAAGACGAATCCGATGATTAGGATCTGGCAGATCGCGAAGCAGGAACACGGCAGACTTTTGCTGTCAGTATTGCTCGCGGTCTTAGGCGTCACTTCGGGAATTATCCCGTATGTTGCAGCCGCAAGGATAATATCCGGAATGATATCAGGCAATAAGGAATGGAATTATTATCTGGTCTTTATCGTTTTGGCATTTGCGGGATTTACGCTTAAGAGCATCCTTTATGCGATGGGACTGAGCGTAAGCCATAAGGCTACATTCTCGATCTTAGGTGAGATCAGAAAGCAGATATTCGCCAAGCTTCCCAGAATGCCTCTCGGTACCATCATCGACACATCAAGCGGCAAGCTCAAGCAGATAATCGTTGACGAAGTAGAGTGCATGGAGCGCCCGATGGCACACATGATCCCGGAACTTACTTCAAACATAATCGGAGCGCTCGCAGTATGGGTATACATGATGACGATCGACTGGAGAATGGGACTCATATGCCTGATCTCCGTACCCGTAGGTCTGATGTTCTTCGGTTTCATCGCTGCAAGCTACGGTAAAGACTACCAGACATCAGTTGAGATAACTCAGGACATGAATGCAAGCATAGTTGAATATGTTCACGGCATTGAAGTTATCAAGGCATACAACCAGAGCAAGACTTCATATCAGAAATTTAAAGACAAGGTATTGGCCAATGCATCTTTTTATTGTTACTGGATGAAGAAAACGGAAGTATGCCAGGCACTCTGCTATACGATCGCACCCTGCACGCTGGTCACGGTACTGCCTGTGGGCTGGTGGATGTACACGACCGGAAGCATTTCGGCAGATGTTTTCATGACTTCCATAATGCTTTCAATGTGCATCGTCGGACCTATCATCGCAGCCATTCAGTTTACCGATTCTTCCGCAAAGGTGGCTACCACTGTTGCAACCGTTGATGAGCTTCTTTCAGGTGAAGAACAGAAGCATTCAGAGACACCGGTTGAGTTTAAGGGTCATGACATAGAACTCTGCGATGTTACTTATTCATACCATGAAGGTGAAGAAGTACTGCATAACGTCAGCCTTACAATTCCTGAAAAGAGCTTTACGGCACTTGTCGGTCCTTCGGGAAGCGGCAAATCCACCATTGCAAAACTCATCGGTGGATTCTGGGATGTCGCGGACGGCGTGATCAAGATGGACGGCAAGGACTTAAAGCAGATCCCGCTCGAACAGCTTTACGATCAGGTCGCATATGTATCACAGGACAACTGGCTTTTCGATGATACGATAATGAACAATATCCGCATGGGAAAGACTTCGGCTTCGGATGAGGAAGTCATGGAAGTAGCAAAGGCATCCGGATGTGATGAATTCATAAGAGCGCTTCCTCAGGGCTATGAGACAAAAGTCGGAAGCGGCGGAACGCATTTGTCAGGCGGTGAACGCCAGAGGATCGCTATAGCAAGGGCGATGCTCAAGAATGCGCCTATCGTAATCCTGGATGAAGCTACTGCTTATATCGATCCCGAGAATGAAGCCGTCATGCAGAAAGCACTTACCGGATTGATCAAAGATAAGACGGTCATCATCATCGCACACAGGCTTTCAACGATCACGGAAGCAGATCAGATAGTTCTGGTAAATGACGGAACAGTCGAATGCACCGGAACACACAGCGAGCTTCTTGAGAAGAGCGAGCTTTACAAGAGCATGTGGACGGCACATGTCAGCGAAGGAGGTGTTGCTTAATGCTGGAAGCAATCAGAAAGATAATCGCGTTTTCCGGACAGGAAAAGACCAGGATTTACAGGGCCATTTTCGTAGCATTTTTCAAGTCACTGTTTTCGATGTTCAGGATGGCCGCGATATATTTCGTTCTCCTGGCTTTCGAACAAGGTGACAAGACCATGCAGCCCGCGTGGACGGCACTCATTCTTTTGGGTGTGAGCATATTGGGTCAGTTTTTTCTTAAGATGATAGCGGACCTTCAGTCAGTACATGCAGGATATTTCATGAGCGCGCACAAGCGTCTCGAGATTGCAGAAAGACTTAAGAAAGTTCCGATGGGATATTTCAATGACAACAATCTTGAACAGATTACAGGTATCGCAACCACCGTATTGGATGTTGTTGAGAACCAGGGAGCGAATGTCCTTGTTCTCATCCTGAGCGGACTGATGAATGCCGTCGTATTTTTGATCTGCATCCTGTTCTTCGACTGGAGACTCGGACTGATCGTGTTAGCAGGCATGGCGATCTACATGATGATCACATCCTCGATGGAAAAGAAGAGCAGGTCAAAATCTCCCGTAAGACAGAAGAATCAGGCGGCACTTGTATCCAAGGTGCTTGAGAGCCTTCAGGGAATGAGTGTCATCAAATCGTTCAACCTTACGGGCAAGGGTGATGAGGCATTAAAGAAAGCAATAGACGATAACCGCGACAGCAACATGGCTATGGAAAGGCTTTTCATCCCGTATGCAAGGATCCAGGGAACGGTATTAGGTGCGTTTAAAGCTTTGATGATGCTCTTTGCCGTAGCAATGTTCATCACGGGAAACATGACCATCACATACACACTGATAACGATAATAATGTCATTCCAGGTGTTCGCTGACATCGAACAGACGGGTGCGGGACTTACTGTACTCAGGGTAATTTCAAGCTCAATAGAAGAAGCCGACAAGGTAAACCTTCTTCCGGTCATGGATGAGAACGGCAAAGATTATACGCCTGAAGATCACGGTATTTCATTGAAGAACGTATCTTTTGCGTATGGTGATAACGAGATATTAAATGACGTAAGCCTCGAGATCCCCGAGAATACCATGACTGCATTTGTCGGTTCTTCCGGTGCGGGAAAGACGACGCTTGCAATGCTTATAGCGCGTTTCTGGGATGTGGATAAAGGCAGCATTTCGATCGGAGGAAGAGACGTAAAAGACTATACGCTGGAAAGCCTTATGTCGCAGATCAGCGTTGTTTTCCAGAATGTATATCTTTTTGCGGATACGATAGAGAACAACATCAAGTTCGGAATGAGCGATGCAAGCCACGAAGATGTTGTGGCTGCCGCAAAGAAAGCATGCTGCCACGATTTCATAATGTCGCTTCCTGACGGATATTCGACTGTCATAGGCGAAGGCGGCGCAACGCTTTCCGGCGGCGAGAAACAGAGGATCTCGATTGCGAGAGCAATTCTTAAAGATGCCCCGATAATAATACTCGATGAGGCAACGGCAAACGTGGATCCGGAAAACGAAGACAAGCTTACTGCTGCATTTGATGCGCTGACTGAGAATAAGACAGTCATCATGATCGCACACAGGCTCAAGACCATCAGGAATGCAGATAAGATAGTGGTGATCGAAGGCGGAAAGATAAGCAGCGGAACCCACGAGGAACTGCTCGTTAACAGTGAGCGTTACAGCAGGTTCATCAAGCTCAGGGAGGAAGCTGCGAACTGGAAGATCTGATAAATTAATAAATATAGTTAGCAATAGCTAACTTATCGTGATATAATCTCCGCGTACAGGAGAATCTTGTTTGTGAAAAACTTTGTAAAAGAAGGACAGAAACTTCCTTTATTCGGGATCGGACCGTATCTGATCTCAGGTGTCGGCCTGGTTACCGTTATCGGTATAGTCTTATCAGTTACGGTCTTCAGATTTGGAATTCTCGAAGGTGTCTGGATATGGATCTTCCGCATTTTGGGAATCCTTTTGATTCCTGCAGGAGCAGCAGTCTGGTACATCGGTGCGCTCCGTTCAAACATGGATGAGAGCATTACCGAGAACAAGCTTCAGACAGGCGGTATATACGCCTGGGTAAGGAATCCCATGTACAGTGGCTGGTGGATGGCTATAACGGGACTTTCACTGATGTGGCACAACTACATGGTGTTTCCGTTTATCTTCATCAACTGGATCATCCTGACAGTCGTACTCAAGAATACGGAAGAGAAATGGCTGACAGGTCTGTACGGCAGTGAATACGAAGAATATAAGAAGAGAGTGAACAGGTGCATTCCGTGGATACCAAGACGGTAAGATTAAAAAGATCATTCATCTTCGGTTTTATCGCACTCCTCTTATGTGGAGCGGGTGACTGGCTGATAGGATACGAACCTAAAGGCGGTGAGCCGCTGATGTTCGGCATCAGCAACACATCGATAGCACAGGTTCCAACATGGTTTTATGTGCTGTCGCTCTTATTCGGAATTCTTTCCGGTTTCGGTTGCTGGAAGTTTGCACCTGCGATACTGGAAGCGCTTAAAGACAAAGGTATATCAGAGAGCAGCAAGATGTATAAGACTATGAAGTTCGGACTGGCATCAGCTCCCATGATGTTCGTCTCATTTCACGTCGCATGCTGCATTGTACTTCTGTTCATTCAGGCATCACTTCGCGCAGGACTTGATATCAATTCTGCAAACAGCGATTTTTCTTTCCTTACGGCATGTGCAGAATCCTGGGGATACGCATTTATGTGCCTGGCATTTTACTTTGCCGTCAAAAACAGCAAAAAGATCACTAAATGATTTGGAGGAATAAGATCTATGCAGGAATCCGGTGAGATGTATCTCGAGTCGATATTGGTGCTTTCACAGAAAAACGCGCCTGTACGTTCGATGGATGTCGCCAAGTATTTAGGCGTCTCTAAGCCGAGCGTCAGCCGTGCAATGGCAATACTCAAAAACGGAAACTATGTGCGCATAGATGAGCAGGGTTACATAACACTTGCTGAAGCAGGACGTAAGATCGCAGAGAAGATATACGAACGACATGTCGTATTAAGCGAGTTCCTTGTTGGTTTGGGTGTAAACAGGCAAACAGCTGAGGAAGATGCATGCCGTATAGAACACATAATCAGTGATGAAGCATTCGACATAATCAAGAAGACCGTTAACGAAAAGTGAGAGGGCAACTAAATAACGGGGCTGAGTTATGGGCCGCAGAAGATTTAATACAGTTCAGCGGTCATGCGGATGGAAGTATACGTATGATCAGATAGCTGCAGAATTCGGTGATGAATGCGCCGGAGAACTGTTTGACCAGGCTTCTGAATTATACAGTGGATACAGTACAAGATATAAAAACGAAAAAGGTATCCGCAGAGGTCATATTTTGGGCGCGGTTACTATCTCATCGCTTTATATTCCGCTTGCAAAGTTAACAGGAAAAGAAAAAGCCATAGATCTGATAACAGAATCAATGAAGCCGGATTCAATCGCAAAACACAATAAGATCGGCAGGCTTCCGGCGCCTGTGTTTATGCGTGTAGCAGGATTCATAACGGGGAGGATATTCAGCGAAAAAGCGGGATTCAAAAGAAACTGGCATTGCAACACGAACCGTGAGAAAAGATACGATCTGCTGACTTGTCCTTACGTTAAGACGTTCAATGAACTCGGATGTCCTGAGGTTTGCCCGTCAGTGTGCATTCAGGATGATATCTCATTTGGAAACTTGAAGAACGGTGTTGTTTTCGAAAGAAAAGGAACACTGGGCAGGGGAGACAGTTGCTGCGATTTTTGTTTCAGGATAAGCGGTAAGGAGTAATAAATATGGATATTGGAAGTATTGCTGTTTATGTTGTTCTTATCGCAATTGTAGGTCTGGCTGTCTATGGAACGGTAAAGCGTGCGCGTCACGGTTCGTCATGCTGCGGCGAGCGCGAAGCTGCGCCCAAAAAGGTAAAGGTGTCAGACAGGAAAGCATCCAATTATCCCTACCTTTATGAGCTTAGTGTTGACGGCATGCACTGCTCCAACTGTGCAAGGCGTGTTGAGAATGCATTCAATTCAACAGAAGGACTTTGGGCAGTTGCGGACGTAGGAGAGAAGACTGTGAAGCTGAGGAGCAAGATGGCCCTTAATGAAGCTGTATGCTGGAAGACAGTCAGCGATGCGGGTTATACGATGCTGTCCATGAAAGAAATAAAATAACAGGAAAAACGGCAGGGGGTACCTGCCGTTTTGAAACTTGTCTGTTTGTAAGGACTTTATCAGCCTTCAGCGATAGCGCCTGTAGGGCATGAACCTGCACAAGCACCGCAGGAGACACAGACATTAGCATCGATGTTGTACTGTGAATCACCCTGAGAAATAGCTCCGACAGGGCAGCCATCAGCGCATGTTCCGCATGAAACGCAAGCATCAGAAATTACATATGCCATAGATTTATCCTCCTTGTGGATTGATGCTTTGATTTTTTCACCTGACATGGCAGTTAGCCAAGAGTAAACGGAATCTGTTAACTAAAAAGACACATTTTCGTGCAGAAAACTTACTGTTTAAA
>JAFWQF010000065.1 GCA_017509205.1 Clostridiales bacterium
CAGAGCAAATCCCCACAGCTTCAAATAACCTATCGATCTCTTTTGGTTTCCTGATAACCTTTCTTTGTAAGAGCGGTACAGAAAATAAAGCCTTTGTATAAGGAACACATTTCCCGACAGGCAGATGATATGTTCATAGAGCGGTATTTCTATGCACTCTTTCAGGCAATAATACCAATCTTCCGGTCTGGCCATTACCGACGCAACAAAATAAGCGATGACCGGCCAGTATCCCAGGATCAGCATTCCTATGCCGTGAATGATGAGGCCTATCTTCTTATTCCTAAGCCGCGTTTCGTTACGCGAAATATCATTGATATCCATTTCGTTTTCCATAGTGATCCCTCCCGCACATTTCACGTGTGCAGTTAATAAGTCATGCGTATCAGGTTTCAGAGATTTAAGTTAACTTATATCGATCGTGCAGATGAACGATCCGTCTTCGGTCTTGAGATCCATCTTGTATTTGAGCATCGCAAGATCGTTGCCTGCAATTGCAAGTCCGAGTCCCGTGCCGCCGTGCTGCCTTGAAGAATTCCCCTTAACGAACGGTTCCCTTATCTTCTCAACGTCATCCACAGGCTCCGCCATGACATTCGTGATCTTTATCATCTCTGCGTTGCATTCTATGCTGACAGAAGTGTTTTCTTTCGAATAGAGCACGGCGTTGTTTATCAGATTTCCTAAAGCCTGCTTAAGGAGATCCTGATCAGTAAAAAGCGTGAGCGATGTTGTATCATCGAAATCAACTTTAAGACCTTTTTCATTTATCAGCTGTTCGTTAGCGATGATTATTTCTCTTATAAGTTCCGCAATCTTGACTTCGCTTCTGTTCACTGCAACCGCAGTGTTTTCTGACCTTGAAAAGGACAGGATGTTATTAACCATGCTGTTGATCTGGCCCGCCTTTTCGCTGATCTTTGAAATGTAGTATGCACGGTTGTCGGTATCGATATTGTTCTCAAGGAGCTCAGCCAGTGCAACGATGGAAGCAACCGGCGTCTTGAGATCGTGAGCCATCGCATTCGTCATCTGCTGCCTGTATTCGTATATCTCGTAGCTGCGCAGATTGTTGTTGTAAATGAACAGCGCGGGAATGAGAGCAACGTCAAAAGCAATTAGAACGAGCACGCATGTTATGAAAGTAACCGTTTCGGCATGAGCCTCATCGAAGTATTCAACTTCAAGTGCTGTCTGCTTTAAGCCAAAGGTCTTTCCGTAATCGTTGGTGTAAGCAATGACAGAACCTTCGAATTCATCAACGGTGTCTTCTCCGCTGTACCCTGCGATCATGGCAGTCAGCTTTTCATCAGCATCAACCTTAACAAGGGTATAACCGTTTGTATCAACGGGCTCGTTCCTGATGATCACACCGGTAGAAGGGTTTCCGGTCTCGTCTTTAATGTTGAGCACTTCTGATACCACTGGAATGAATCTGCAGTTTTCGAGATCAACATAGATCTCACGGCAGTAAAACAGTAGGACCGATCCGCGTTTAAATCCGTTGGATATCTTTCCGAATTTGCTCCAGTAATTCCCGGTTTCACGGGTTTTAAACGGTTCAAGATAGCTGTTGTCTGCAAGTATGAGACGGTATGTCCTCTGACCTTCGGTATATTCGAGTACTGCGGTCTGCGAAGTATCAGCTATCTCTTTTTGGTCATAAAAAACTTTGACCTGCTGCATGGTTTCATAGTAGTGGTGGACCAGATCATATTTGAGACTTGCGATGTCATTGGCAGTAACGTTTTCCTTATTTAATTGATAGTGAATGCTGTTATTCAGATTGGATACCGTATGATCTCTGATCTGAGTAATCTCACTGTCGTAGTTTGACCTGTATGAAACCAGAAAGATCAGGCCTGCCAGGAGAAAGACCGAAACAGCAACCGCGATGCAGATCGAGTATATGATTACAAAACTCGGCTTTTTAATTATCTTCTTTTGAGCAGCCATGTTATGCCTCCGTGATCTTGTAACCTCTTCCGATCACCGTCTTGATCTGCTTCGAAGCATCGCCCAAGCACGTTCTGAGCCTGCTGATCGTGATGTCGACTATCCTGTCGTTGACATCAAGATTATCGCCCCACACCCTGTCAAGGATGCGTTGGCGCGACAATACGGCGTTCTTGTTTTCGAGCAGGTAAAGAAGCAGGAAATACTCTTTTGATTTGATGTCCGCTTCCTTTCCGTTGACGGTGACGGTCATGGTGTGACTGTTAAGCATAATGGCTCCGCAGGATAATGTCTCCGGTCCGGAATTGCCCTTAGCGCGCTTAAGCAGGGCAAGGCTCTTGGCATAGAGGTGACGGATCGAGAACGGCTTTACCACATAATCATCGCAGCCGGTCTCATATCCCCTCATTATCTCGGTCTCAGCGCCCAGTGCCGTCAGGAATATGACCGGGCAGTCTCCCTTTTTGCGAACCGCCCTGCAGATGTCAAAACCCGAAGCGCCGGGAAGCATTATGTCCAGAATCATGAGATCGAATTCCATACTCCTGACCTTATCAAGCGCATCATTGCCGTCTGATGAAGTCACGATCTCCCAAAGGCCCTTGCCTTCCTCGCGAAAGAAAACATTCATGGCCTCGAGAAGTTCCGGAGTATCTTCAACGATCAACAGTCTGTATGACATAACTCAGCCTCCTTATGCTTACGGTTTTATCATACTTCACGGATGTATCAACAGTATTGCACGGAGTTTTTTCTGAAATTTGCACTTTTTCCATAGCAAAATATAACCACATCTGCGCACCTCCGTAGAGCAGTGCACTGATAGTACTTATCGCAAATGTCATGGGACCATATAACCCGATAACCGCCATCGAGTCCGAACCGATGGAATCTGTGATCCTGCGGTATTACTTTGAAGTCTTGATAACCTTTTCGCCATAGATGGTCTTCCAGTCATTCTTCATGGAAATTACTTCATATCCCTTGGATCTCCATTTTTCAGCCTTTTCATTGCCCTTTTCGACGTTGCCGTAATCGCGGACATCATCGTCGGCAACCAGCATGAATGCCTTGGCCTTATACTTTTCGTTCTGTGTCGTGTAAGCAGCCATACTCTCATCACCGCTGCTGTTACCGAAGCAAAGGACAGGTGCTTTACCCAATTCTCTTGAAAGCATACTTACCTTGTTCATCTTTACATTCTTGATAAGAAGCTCATCGGTTCTTACGACCTCATCATCCTTGGCATATACATATTCAAGTCCGTCGGTATTTCCCTGCCCGCGTGCCTTGAGCATTACATCCATGCCGATGAAATGATTCTCCGCGATCGGGAGAACTCCTGAAGCCAGTTCACGGCACATGAAACGATCCGTACCGCTGCATACATAAACCGTAAAGCCGTTAGCATTAAGATACTTGACTACTTCGATCATGGGCTTGTAGAAAGCATCCTTATATGTCATGTTATTGAATCCGACAGCGTCTCTCTTCACAAATTCCCTGACATACTGGGCATAACCTTCAATTGTCATGCCGGCAAAAGCTCTTGCATTCTGGATCGCGTGACCGAGTTCAATGGAATCGTCGATCTTTCCCGACTTAGCCGAAGCAACGATCTTATCCGCTACTTCCTTTTCAGCTTCATCAGCCTGAAAAGATGAGTCCTCATTTACACGATAGGCATACATCCACCATTCCACATATATCGGGGCAAGCTCGCCATAAAGTGTACCGTCAAGATCAAATACGGCAATACGATCCTCTTCAGGAATAAAATTCTTGGAATTCTTGTTTGTTACGTCAGCAACATATTCTTTAAGCGCGGCAAGGGACTTGGCATCTTTCTCCCAAAGCGTGAAATCATTACCAGTCTTGCCGGCACAACCGGAGAACATTGTGCCTATCACACAGATGACAAGCATCAAAGAAACCGCCTTTATCTTCGCTAAAGATATTCTGTTCATAACCGATCCTCCTGCTTCATTCTCTAACCCTTGTCGTTCAGGGATTTTATAAATTCATCTTACATTTCGAGTATTTTATTTGTGTTAGTGAAGTGTTAAGCCAAAGCAAATTTGAAGTAACCGCAGATCCTGCACGGTTTTCCGTATCATCTTCAGGATTAAGCTATATAATTCCGTTGCTTAATATATAACGTCATAATAGAATACAACTCATAGTTTAAGTAATTACGGTTTGGGAGTGATTCTCGATGGAACAGAAGCCACGTGAAAGTTTTGGCAGCAGACTCGGTTTTATTTTGGTAAGTGCCGGTTGTGCCATCGGGATCGGAAATGTATGGAAGTTCCCTTATGTTGCCGGGCAGAACGGCGGAGCCATTTTTGTTCTATTCTATCTTGCTTTCCTTGTGATCATGGGCATCCCTCTTCTTACCATGGAACTGAGCATCGGACGCGGAAGCGGACGTACGATCGTAGAAGGATATAAACTGCTGGAAAAGAAGAACAGTAAATGGCATCTCCACGGTTGGGTATGCATAGCAGGATGCTGTCTGCTTATGATGTATTACACGACCGTTGCGGGATGGATGGTTGCATATGCATGGAAATTTATTACAGGATCATTCGATAACGTCGGCAAAGAGGCTGTTGCGGCCGAGTTTTCGGATCTTCTTGCCAATCCTGCTGAAATGCTCATATTTATGGGTATAACTGTTGTAGCCGGATTTATTGTTCTGAGTTTTGGCGTAAAGAAAGGTCTCGAACGCGTAAACAAGGTCATGATGATCGGACTTCTCGGTCTGATATTAGTGCTAGCAGTCAAGAGCCTGACTCTTAAAAATGCCGGAGACGGTGTCATGTTCTATCTCCGTCCGGATATAAACAATGTCAGACAGACCGGCCTGATAAAAGTAATAGTGGCGGCAATGAATCAGGCATTCTTCACGCTCAGTCTCGGCATTGCTTCCATAGAGGTATTCGGAAGTTATATGTCAAAAGAATACGCGATCACCGGAGAAGCAATAAGGATATGTGTGCTTGATACCATGGTTGCCATAATGTCCGGCCTTATCATCTTCCCTGCTTGTTTCTCTTTCGGGATAGAGCCTTCAGAAGGTCCTTCACTTATCTTTATCACATTGCCCTGCATATTTACCGATATGCCAGGCGGAAGGTTATGGGGTGCTTTATTCTTCATCTTTATGACATTTGCGAGTTTTTCAACCGTTATCGCTGTTTTCGAAAACATCGTGGGATCAGCAATTGATAATTTCGGATGGAGCAGAAAGAAATCCGTGCTGATAAACGGCATCATCATGCTCATAGGAAGCATTCCCTGCGTTTTGGGATATAACGTTCTGAAGAACGTTCATATTATCGGGAAGCGCGATATCCTCGACAGTGAGGATTTTATTGTAAGCAGTATCCTGCTGCCGGCAGGAGCGCTTGTTTTCCTTTTCTTCTGCCTGTCAAAACACGGCTGGGGAGTCGAAAACTATCTTAAAGAAGTTAACACCGGTAAGGGAATGAAGATGAGTCCCAAGCTGATAGGATTTTTTAAGTTCGTGCTTCCTGTCTTGATTATATTGCTGTTTGTCAGCGGGATCGTAAACGCCTTCCTTGGCAAATGATCTCCCTTTTTCACTTGAGCCTCCGGGAAAGATATCCGATCATACCGTATATCTTTCCCGGAGCCGGTCGATGTCCGTTCCGGTAAGTCCGAGTTCATCCGCCAGATATCCGTGTACGCTGCCGTATTTGTTTTCAAGCGTATCCATCGCATGTATCATGTAGTGCTCGAAAACGCCGCCGGAAGTAAACTGTAGCGCCTCTATCTTGTCTGGAGGCATACCCAGCGATTCACAGTCCATTCGGATCTTCCCGAGCTTTTCTTCTTTTCCTGAATTGGACATCAGATAATCTTCAAGGATAGTCTGTTTGTCAGCACCGAGTGCACTAAGGAGAAGCATAGTGGCAAGACCTGCCCTGTCCTTGCCGTCAACGCAGTGCCAGAGAACTGCACCTCTGCCGGGATCTGTTTTGAGCAGTATCCGGAAAAACTCCGCATATGCTTTCTTTCCCCTTTCACCGAGGAGGAACAGGACATACATCTCAGGGCTCAGAAGACCGCTCTCATATGCCATGTCGATCATGGCTCTCTGGTCTGTGTTGCCTGACATAAACTGCTTTGCCATCTTAAGGTCCTTAACCCTGGACAGATAATCTTCCATCTCGACGACAGGCAGCCTTATGAACTCAGCACCCGGGATCTCTTTGTCAGGAGCACCGCCACGCACACCGCTCATGCGGAAGTCGACAACAGTCTGCACATGATATTCAGAACTAAGGATGTGCACCGCTTCGGGAGTGGCTTTATTCAGAACACCGCTCCTTATGAGAACTCCTCTCCTGACGGTTCTGTCCCCTGCAGGATAACCTCCGAGTTCTCTTGTGTTCAATACACCGGGAAGTTTGATCACGTTGTCTGTCATTTTCGATCTCCTGAACAGTTTAGAGCTCCGGGATCGGATGAAGGGTATCGATCACCTTGAACATAGTCTTCTTTTTCGCAGCCGAAAGGGGCTTGCGGAGAATACCCGGAACAGAAGGTGAGGTTGCCAGTCCCCTGATAAGCTTGATCATTGAGTAGCCTTCGAGGATCCTGTTGATCTCAGCGATCTCCTTCGGATCATTAGTATTGAAATACTTCCTGATAACGATGTCCCAAATGCGCGCAAACTGTTGTTTGTTAATTCCCATGTTCGTCGACTTCCAATTCGTCTTGGCAGCTGTGACATAGACAAGATACATCGATGACAGATCAAGAACCGGATGACCGAGACCTGAATCTTCAACGTCAATAAGGACGATCTCTCCGTTTTGCATCATAAGATTGCCGGGATGAAAATCCTGATGGATAAACGTATTTCTGTAAGGGATCTGATCGACGATCTTATAAAGGTGCTCGACTTGAGCATCCGTGTAAAATCCGGCATTGTAAGTAGCCTGAATATCAGCTTTGCACCGTTCTCTCGAATCAGTGAGCGAGCCCGGTTCAAATTCAGTATGGTGAAGACCCGTCAATGTATCTGCGATCAGGCCCGCATACTCATCCAATCTGTCAGGATTAGCCGCGATCTCCTGCGCCAGGGACTTGGCATTGATCATTTCGTAGACAACGCCGTAGTTATTCCCGACCTTGACCATGTCAAAAGCTATCGTCGTCGGGACACCGTGAACAAAAGCCTTCTTTGTCACTTCCCTGTTCTGGTCGATCTTTTCAATGCTGTTGCGCTCACCGAAATAGACCTTAACTATTGTCTCCGGATCCAGCTTGTAAACAATGCCGTTTCCGCCTTTGCCGAGCACTTCACAGCCTTCTATCGAGATCTCGCGCATGGGCTTGTCAGTCATGAGTAAGTCCTCCTATTTGCTCATAGACGCCTCCCGTAAGCTTGTAAATCTAAACAGATCCACATGCATAACTATTGAGTCTATAGTACTATCATTATGTTTTCAGAATATTGTGTAAGTGTTAACCGATAGAAAAAACTTATTGATTCAGCGCCTTACAGTTGCGTCATACACACTCATTTGACTGCCTCGCTGCTTTCTTTCCGTGCAAAACGCATCATATTCCGGTTATATCCTGTAGTCACAAGATATGCCTTTTCCTGATGGGCCTGCATAAGCCCGCTCAGCACGAAGCTGCTAAGCCCTTTGATCTCGGC
>JAFWQF010000066.1 GCA_017509205.1 Clostridiales bacterium
AAATTCGTGATGCTTCTTGATTTCGATAATGCCAAGCTTTACTGCATGACCGAAGAAGAGGCTTCAAAGGTCTTTTCGAGCGGCGACATAATTCCCGCCGCATACGGATATAAGGACAGATCCAAGCAGATCGAAAGCCCGCTTACGGCAGTAAGATCTGTTTTCGACATCGAGATATGCGGTTACGTCATGAACCTCATCGAGGGTAAGTCTGACCTCGAAAGGCTTTACGAATATGCCACCGGTTCACTCTATCCGGTACTTGAGGAAAAGACCAAGGCAGTTCAGCTCTCGCTCTTTGATGAGCCTGCTTCTGCAGTTCCCGTTGAAGAGGAACTCAAGAAGGAAGGCAAGCGCCTCTGCTGCATAACCGCAGTCGCAAGGATGCTCTCACATAAGCTCGAAGGCGAGGAGAAGATCAAAAAGCTTCTCTATGACATCGAGTTCCCGCTCGTAATGACGTTAGACAGGATCGAGCGTGCGGGAATGCACGTTTCGCGCGAAAGACTCGATGCGCTCCACGCTGAATATACCAACAGGCTCGAAGACATCGAGGCTCGCATCTTCGATCTGACCGGCATGCATTTCAACGTCAATTCTCCCAAGCAGTTGGGTGACGTTCTCTACGGCGAGAAGGGCCTTAATCTCCCTCACGGCAAGAAGGGCAAGAACGGCGCTTATTCGACCGGCATCGACGAGCTCAACCGCTTAAGGGAATACCATCCGGTCATCGAAGAGATAATCAAATACAGAGAGCTTTCTAAGCTCGATTCAACGTATGCAGCTGGCCTTACGCGTTCCATCAGGAATGACGGAAGGATCCACACAACGTTCACTCAGGCCATGACCAACACCGGAAGGCTCTCATCGACTGAGCCCAACCTTCAGAACATCCCGGTAAGGTCTGATGAAGGCTCAAGGCTCAGAGAGGCATTTACGGCCTCCGAGGGCTGCGTTCTGGTCGACGCGGACTACTCGCAGATCGAGCTTCGTCTGCTTGCCGCGTTATCAGGCGACGAGACCATGTGCTCCGCGTTCATCGGCGGCGAGGACATCCACAGAAAGACCGCTTCCAAGGTCTTCGGAGTAAACGAGGATGCCGTTACCCATAAGATGAGAGCGATTGCCAAGACCGTTAACTTCAGCATCATATACGGCATTTCCGATTACGGCCTTGCGACAGATCTCGGCATCGGCTACAAAGAGGCTGGAACGCTCATCAAGGAATACGAGAACCAGTTCCCGGGCATCATGAAATACCTGAACGGCCTCAAGGATAACGGCGAGAAGAACGGTTTCGTAGAGACCATGTTCGGCAGAAAGAGGATACTGTCTGAACTCAAGAGCCAGAACAGGAACATCAGGAACTTCGGTTTCAGGGCCGCGATGAACACGCCTATCCAGGGCACTGCGGCAGATATTATAAAGATAGCAATGAACCGCGTAAGCGACGCTCTTGCAAAGGAACTTCCCGATGCAAAGCTCGTAATGCAGGTTCATGACGAACTCATAGTCGAATGTCCCGAAAAGGACGCCCAGAAGGCTTCAGAGATCCTTAAGAGGGAAATGGAGGCATCGGCGGAGCTCTCCGTTCCGCTCGTTGCAGAAGTCGGAACAGGAAAGGACTGGCTTAGCGCTAAATAATGTTTGTACTTGGAATAACAGGCGGAATCGGCAGCGGAAAGAGCACCGTGAGCGGCATCTTAAGAGACAAGGGACTTCTTGTGCTCGATGCCGATGAGATATCAAGAAAAGTAACAGAACCCGGCGGAAAGGCTATCCCTGCCATCGCTGAGGAATTCGGCCCGAAGGCTATCGGAGCCGGCGGCGTAATGAACCGCAAGGCCGTTTCGCAGATAGTCTTTTCGGATAAGAAAAAGCTCGATGAATTAAGCTCCATCGTCCACAGATTTGTTTTCGAGGAGATGGAGGAACAGGTCGAAAAGGAAAAGGAGAAGGGCACCAAGTGCGTTGTTCTCGATGTTCCGATCCCCGTAACCAGGTTCACATCAATGTGCGATCAGATCTGGGTCGTTACCTGCGACAAGGAAGTCAGGCTCGCAAGGCTTGCAAAGCGCGGACTCGATAAGGAAGAGGCGAACAGAAGGATAGACATGCAGATGTCTGATGACGAATACTGCTCGCTCGGCGATTTCGCGATCGATAACTCATGGGACATGGAAAGCCTTAACGATAAGGTGGAAAGACTCATCAAAGAGCAGCTCCATTCAAGAGGGATCAGGATATGAATACAGCAGCGGTGATCACGGCATCGTGCTTTACGGCTTTTGCCGCCGCCATCCTCGTGTATCTCTTTTTCACGAAGAACCCGCTCCTTTCAGGAAAGCTCCGCAACTACTTCAGGGCAGGTGCGGCTGTCTATCTTTCGGGCACGCTCCTGATACTCGTGCTCTCGTTTGCACTTAAAGGCGTTCCGACTGCATTCATCGTCATCTCGGAGCTGATGATAATGACAGTCTTCATCGTAACGTATATACTCATAGTAAGTCTTTCAAAGACCATAGCCGCAGTTACCGCAAAGAATGCTCAAAAACCCGAGCAGGAAGAACATTCCGATGAATAAGAACATGTCCAGAGTGCCTAAGTACATAAGCGGTTTCATGACTGCCATGGCCGGTGTGTTCTTCGTGCTGTTCCCGGAAACGGTATCAGGCGTTCTCGGCATACTCTGGGGAATCGTTCTGATCGTTGCTGGAGTTGCAGGCGCTGTCGATTACGCTCTGTGCATCAAGTCGTTCAAGGAAGAGAACTACGGCAACGCTGCAGGCGCTGAGATCGTTCTCGTCTATTCGATAATCATCACCATATTGGGAATCATCTTCATGATCAAGCCGCAGCTCGTAATGCAGCTGTTGTCATTTGTCATAGGCGTTTATTTCATCATCGACGGCGTGGTCAAGTTAAGGCACGACACGCTCGTTCCCAATCCCAAGGATATCCTGTGGATCATCATGATCGCTCTTTCAGTGGCACTGATAGTAGCTGGAATCGCGCTACTCATAAACCCGTTCAGAGGCACCATTACGGTCATCCGTTTCTCGGGCATAGCGTTCGTCATCAGCGGTATCGAGAGCATCGCAGAGGAATCATTCAAGAAGAAATAAACGGCTTGCGTTCCGTTTACCCATTAAAAATCAGTTTTCTCTTTTTAAGGGGTAATCTCTGAAGGCTTTGATCCAAAAACGAAAAGAAATTACCCCTCAGAAATCCAAAACGGAAATCTGAGGGGTAAATGCAGATCAGACGTTGAATCTGAATACAACGACGTCGCCGTCGTGCATGACGTATTCCTTGCCTTCGGATCTTACGAGACCCTTTTCCTTTGCTGCATTGTATGAACCGCATGCCATGAGGTCATCATAGGCAACGACTTCTGCGCGGATGAATCCTCTTTCGAAATCGGAGTGGATCTTTCCTGCAGCCTGGGGAGCCTTTGTGCCGTTCTTGATCGTCCAAGCGCGTACTTCCTTGGGACCTGCCGTAAGGAATGAGATGAGGCCAAGGAGTGTGTATGAAGCCTGGATCATCTTATCGAGGCCTGCGCTCTCGATTCCGAGGTCATCTAAGAATACCTGACGGTCTTCGGGATCAAGCTGTCCGAGTTCTTCTTCGATCTTAGCTGAGATTACAACAACGCCGGAACCTTCGTTCTTGGCGATCTCTTCAACTGTATGTACGTAAGGGATGTCAGGGTTCTTAATGTCGTCCTCTTTGATGTTTGCGCAGTAGAGAACGGGCTTTAAGGAGATGAGCTGAAGCTCGGGGAGAAGTTCTTTCTCATCGTCTGAATATTCGAGAGACCTTGCGCTCTTGCCTTCGGCGAGACACTCAACGATCCTCTCATAGAGTGCGAGCTCGGCCTGCATTGCCTTGTCGCCGCCGCGGAGCATCTTCTTTGTCCTCTCAACGCGCTTTTCCATGATCTCGAGGTCTGAGAGGACGAGTTCGATGTCGATCGTCTCGATGTCTCTTGCGGGATCAGCGTTGCCGTTTACGTGAACGACGTTGGGATCGTCAAAGCATCTTACGACGTGAACGATCGCGTCACACTCTCTGATATTGGAAAGGAACTTGTTTCCCAATCCTTCACCCTTGGAGGCACCTGCAACAAGACCTGCGATGTCTACGAACTCGACTACGGCCGGAGTGTACTTCTCGGGGTTGTAGATCTCTGCGAGCTTATCAAGTCTTACGTCAGGAACGGCAACGACACCGACGTTCGGCTCGATGGTGCAGAAAGGATAGTTTGCAGCTTCTGCTCCGGCTCTTGTGATGGCATTGAATAATGTGCTCTTGCCGACGTTGGGGAGTCCGACGATTCCTAATTTCATAAATAGGTACCTCTTTTACTATTATTAGTCCCGAGCATTATATCACACTTGCCTTTGTCGGTTTTTGTCGGTTTTTGTATGGTTTTTCGGAGCACATCACGGGGTATTCTGAACCAAACATACAAAGGAGGTTTACCCATGGCAGGAAAACCGTCGATAGCAAGGATATATTCGGGTTTTACCAGAGGTACGGACTGCGTTGTTTCAGAACTTGAGATATCCGTCACCCCGGGCATCCCGACATTCTCCGTGATAGGACTGTGCGATTCATCGATAAGGGAGTCTCAGGGAAGGATCATGTCTGCGCTCCGTTCAGCAGGCTTCAAGGTGCCAAAGGGCCACGTGACAGTAAACATCAGTCCTGCTTACATGAAGAAGTCAGGATCGGGGTTTGATCTTGCGATGGCCGTGGGGATACTTTTCGCTTCGGGCCAGATCCCGTTCCCCAAGGATAAAAGAGTATACGCAGAGGGAGAACTCAGTTTGGACGGAACGGTCAAAGGCACACCGGGTTCTGCAATGAGGCTCAACAAGGCAAGAACGAACGGATTCGGATTCATACTGATCCCGGAGGAGGAACGCGACAGCGCTCGTTGTACGGGCTTTGAAGGCCAATGCGTGAAAACACTTTCGGATGCCTGTTCGGTATTCGGCTTTACGGGATATAAACCTGAACGTTTTGAACTCGGTGAAGTGTCATCTCAAAAGACGGACAGACCGGACATCTCGATGCTCAAGGGCCAGGAGAAGACAAAGAGAGCGATAGTGCTGTCAGCCGCAGGTTTCCATAACATGCTGCTCCTGGGGAGCCCAGGTTCGGGCAAGACGATGGCTGCGGGGATCCTTTCAGGGATACTTCCTCCGTTAGATCCCGAAGAGACCGGTGACGTATATGCACTATATGAAGCATTGGACGGACCTTCTGCAAAGATAAGCCAAGACCGACCGGTAAGGATAATAAGTCCTGACATAACACCGGGAAAGCTCCTGGGCAACACATTAAGCATGACTCCCGGAGAGATGGCTCTTGCAGATCACGGAGTGCTTTTCGCTGATGAGATAATGCAGTTTCCGTCCCAGGTCTTAGATCTCATGAGAAAGCCTCTTGAGGAACGGGAGGTAAGGCTTTTCAGGAACGGCATCACGTATACGTATCCGGCACGGTTTATCTTCATAGGCGCAGGCAATCCCTGCAGATGCGGAATGCTCTATGAACCGGGATCGAGGTGCAGATGTTCTCCAGGTTCTGTCAGACGGTACATGAGCAGACTGTCAGGACCGTTTCTTGAGAGGATAGACATATTCAGCGAGATGCGCTCCATAGGGAAAGACGACATGGCACATATGTATGCGGATGAGAAGGATGCGGAGAGCCCCGTGATAAGGGAGAAGATAGCAATGTGCTGGCAGAGGCAGAAAGAACGCTACGGGGGAAGACAGTTCAACTCAAGCATAACGTCACCAAACATTGCCGATTCGATGAGACTTACAAAGGACATCCTGGATTACTGTTCGGAGCTGGCTTCAAAAGGCCTGTTCTCTGCAAGGGGCTACCAGAAGACCTTAAGGCTTGCGAGGACCATAGCCGATTATGAAGGAAGAGATGACGTCATCAGGCAGGATGTCTCGGAGGCAGCGATGTTCCGCGCACATGAAATGTAAGGAGCTGAGTCATGGATTATACGGATGACGAAATGAAGGACTTCTATTATACGGCGGTAAGGATGAATACGGGCATCGATTACAAAGTGATGCGCGAGATGTACGATACGGGCCTCATAAAATCGCACAGGGATCTTTATGACCTTGCGGGAGTGCCTGAAAGCCGCTTGAACGGATATGCCTTAAGCGACCGCGGAAAAGGAAAGATCGTTGAATGGCTTGAGGCTGAAGACAAAGTGGAAAAGGCATGTGAAAGGTACATGCAGACAGGAGCTCAAAACGGCATCTTCGTGCTTTCGGTGGAGAGCAGGGAATACCCTGATAACTTCAGGATGCTCGGAGGGATGCCCAAGGTCATATACGGCAAAGGAAGAAAGGAACTGCTTAAGAGAGCTTCAAAATACGGCAGTGTCGCCGTGGTCGGATCAAGGAACGCGAGCAGCTACGCCCTGTATGCAACGGAGAGTTTCGCAAGGGACCTTTCATGCAAGGGGATAACCATCGTATCGGGAATGGCTCTTGGCGTGGACGGCAAAGCACATCAGGCGGCACTGGAGGGTAAGGGGAGCACCATAGCTATATTAGCGGGTGGGCCTGACAACATATATCCCTCAGAGAACAGGGAGCTCTACAGGCAGATAGCAGCCAAAGGACTGATACTGTCAGAGATGCCTCCGGGCCAGCAGCCTTTGCGCCAGTATTTCCCGTCAAGGAACAGGCTGATAGCAGGGCTCTCCGACTGTACTTTGGTAATGGAGGCTGGAGATAAGTCAGGAACGCTTCACACGGCATCCTACGCGGCTGTGCAGGGCAAGGAAGTATTCGTTCTGCCGAACAACATATACTGTGAGAATGCTAAAGGCGGGCTGAAGCTTTTGGAAGACGGGTGCAACGTTCTCTATACGGCGGATAACGTCATCGATTCGGTCTCGCAGGCGATCTTATGCAGGAAGATGGAGTATCCGGAGCTGTCGGAGGGTGATGATGAGCAAGAGGCGCAGTCGGAGGGCAGGGCAGCTGAAAAGGAGAAGCTTGCAATGCTCAGGCTCAAGGCTGACAGATCTCCTGATGAGGTCACTGAGGATGAATGGAAGGCTCTCATCGAAGACAGACTGTCGGTAAAACCGCTCGACATTGACAGCTTATCGGGGTTCTTCGCTCTCCCGTTCTACAGATTATCTGAGCTCCTGATCGCTTTGCAGATGTCCGGAAGGGTTGTCCTGGAAAACGGAAAATATGCGTTGACATTTTTTTAGGTTTGTATAATGATGAATATCATTTATATAAAATAAAGGAACGTTGAAATGACAAAGAAGTTAGTAATCGTTGAGTCTCCTGCAAAATCGAAGACCATCAGCAGATATCTGGGCAGTGATTACCAGATTACCGCATCATTGGGCCACATCCGTGACCTGCCGTCAAACAACCTCGGTGTTGACGTTAAGAATGGCTTTAAGCCCCTGTACATTACCATGAAGGGAAAGGAGAAGGTTGTCCGCGACCTCAAGGAGCTTTCAGCCGGCTGCGACGAGATACTGCTCGCAACGGACCCTGACCGCGAGGGTGAAGCAATTGCATGGCACCTTGCCAAGGTCCTTAAGATCGATCCTGATTCAAAGTGCAGGATCACATTCAACGAGATCACAAAGTCTGCCGTTCAGGAAGCCATCAAGAATCCCAGAACGATCGACATGAACCTTGCCAATGCTCAGCAGGCAAGACGTGTGCTCGACAGACTCGTAGGTTACGAATTAAGCCCTCTGCTCTGGCAGAAGGTCAGAAAGGGCCTTTCAGCAGGACGTGTTCAGTCCGTTGCGACTAAGATCGTCATGGACCGTGATGCAGAGATCGACGCATTCGTACCTGAGGAATACTGGCTCATCAAGGCTCTCGCCACACCCGGCAAGCAGTCTGACAAGTTCCTTCTCGGATACTACGGATACATGGACGGCGGCAAGGCCGTTAAGGACGAACTCAGGAACGAGGATGACGCTCAGCGCGTATTAAAGGACGTAGGAAGCGGTCCGCTCATCGTTGACTCCGTCAAGAAGGGCAAGAAGGAGAGAAATCCTTATCCTCCGTTTACGACTTCAACGCTCCAGCAGGAAGCTTCAAAGAGACTCGGTTTCTCATCCAAGAAGACGATGTCCATCGCCCAGCAGCTCTATGAAGGTGTAGAGATCTCAGGCGCAGGCCAGACGGCTCTCGTATCCTACATCAGAACAGACTCAGTAAGAATCTCCGAAGAGGCTGTTGCAGCCGCAAAGGACCTCATCAAGAAGAGATTCGGCGAGGAGTACTGCTCAAAATACAAGCGCGAATACAAGAACAAGAATTCCGCACAGGACGCGCACGAGGCTATCAGACCTACTCATTTCGACATGGATCCGGAGACCATCAGATCGTCTCTGACAAACGACCAGTACAAGCTCTATTCGCTTATCTGGGACAGATTCCTTGCAACGCAGATGGCTTCTGCAAAGCTTGATACGGTTAACGTTCAGGCTTCCTGCAACGGAAGGATCTTCAGGGCAGCAGGCGAGACCGTCATCTTCAAGGGATATCTCGTTCTTTATGCCGATATCGCAGAGGATACTCCCAAGGGCGAAGAGAGCGAATCAAAGGCCAAGATCCCTCAGCTTGAGGACGGCATGAAGCTTGAAGTTCTTGATTTCAACGCTTCACAGAAGTTCACGACTCCGCCGCCGCACTATACCGAAGCTACGCTCATCAAGGCAATGGAAGACAACGGCATCGGCCGTCCTTCAACATACGCTCCTACAATCACTACAATTCTCGACAGAAACTACATCGAGAAGAACGGCAGGATGCTCCTTATCACTGACCTCGGAAAGATCGTCACAAATCTCCTGAGCGACAACTTCAAGGAGATCGTTGACGTATCATTCACGGCAGGCATGGAAGACCGTCTCGATAAGGTCGAGGAAGGCAAGGAAGACTGGGACAAGGTCTTAGAGGACTTCTATCCCGAGTTTGACTCACAGGTCAAGGCTGCAAAGGATTCCATCGAGAAGGTTACTTTCGAGCCCGAGAAGACAGGCGAGACATGCCCTCTGTGCGGTGCAGAGCTCCTTTTCAAGGAAGGAAGATACGGCAAGTTCATTGCATGCTCCAACTTCCCTGAGTGCAAATACACGAAGAACATCGAAGTCGCCGCAAAGGGTAAGTGCCCTCAGTGCGGCAGCGGACTTCTCTCACACAGATCCAAGAAGTATAAGGGCAAAGTGTTCTACACATGCGACAAGAAGGGTTCTGATCCGAACTGCAGCTTCATCTCATGGGATCTCCCGCTCGAAGGCAGAGTATGCTCCGAGTGCGGTTCTTACATGGTACTGAAGCACTACGGTAAGAAGGTATATCCCAAGTGCGCAAACAAGGACTGCCCTACAAATGCAAAGAGGGGTAAGAGCGGCGGAGGACGCGGCAATGACGGCAACGTTGAGTAATGCTCCCACCGTTACTGTCGTAGGCGCAGGTCTTGCCGGCTGCGAAGCTGCCAATATCCTTGCTTCCATGGGCGTTAAGGTCAGGCTTTGCGAGATGAAGCCTCTCAAGATGACGCCTGCCCATCACAGTGAGAATTTTGCAGAACTCGTCTGCAGCAATTCTTTGAGAGCAGCCGCACCCGAGAATGCGATCAGTCTGCTCAAAGAGGAATTGAGGCGATTGGGCTCGCTCATAATGGAAGCTGCCGACAAAGCGCAGGTTCCCGCGGGCGGCGCTCTTGCAGTAGACAGAAATGAATTCTCTTCATACATAACGTCCAAGATCAGGAATAATCCTTTGATCGAGATACTGGACGGCGAGATCACGAAGATACCCGAAGAGGGAATCGTGATAATCGCCACGGGCCCTCTTACCGCAGGACCTCTTTATGAAGACATCGTCAGGGCAACCGGAGACGGAAGCATGCATTTCTTTGATGCAGCTGCTCCGATCGTTTCCGCTGATTCCATCGACATGAACAAGGCTTTCAGGGCCTCAAGATACGGCAAGGGCGGAGACGACTACATCAACTGTCCGATGACCAAAGAGGAATACATCGCGTTCAGGAATGAACTCGTAACTGCTGAGCGTGCTGACGTTAAGGATTTCGACAAGGAGATCGTCTTCGAGGGCTGCATGCCTATTGAGACGATGGCTTCAAGAGGCGAGGACACGATGAGATTCGGTCCGTTAAAGCCCGTCGGATTAGTCGATCCCAAGACAGGCAAAGAGCCTTATGCGTGCCTCCAGCTGCGTCAGGATGATCGTGAGAGCACGATGTACAATCTCGTAGGATTCCAGACAAGACTCAAGTTCCCCGAGCAGAAGCGTGTCTTCGGCATGATCCCCGGACTTGAGAACGCTGAGTACATGAGATACGGAGTAATGCACCGCAATTCATATCTGAATTCGCCCAAGTGCCTGACTTCGCATTATTCACTGAGAGAACAGCCAAGAGTGTTCTTCGCGGGACAGATCACGGGCGTTGAAGGCTATATCGAATCAACGGCATCAGGATTCCTCGCAGGATACTATGCAGGACTCATGGCGCTCGGCAAGGAAGGCATGTTTGAGCCTACCGCAGATACCGCCATCGGTTCAATGGCTCTTTATGTATCAGATCCGTCCATCAAGCGCTTCACGCCGATGAACGCGAATCACGGCATAATGTCGCCGATCGCTGGAAGATTCAAGGGAAAGACCGGAAAGAAAGACAAGAACCGCGCCATCGCGGACAGAGCGCTCGAAGAGATAGCGCACATGAAGGAATATTTGGATTCTGTTTGTTCCGGAGGCAACAGCTGACGGAACAGGCCGTATTTTGGACCGCACATTGGGAAAGGAGACGGAGAATGCCTGATTTTACGCTTTTGTCGGATCAGACAATACTGCTTATCCAGATAGCGGCAGCTCTTTTCGTAGCGGCATTCCTGTCATTCATATATGTTGCCATTGATACCATCCTGAGCCTTATTAAGCTCAAGAAGATTGCGGGTACTGATACAGACAATCTTCTGGTCTGCGATGTCGCTTATTTCCACTGCAAGGGAAAGCGCGAAAACCAGGAGGACTCGGTATACATCTCCCATCTTGAGGAAGCTTACAACAACGGCGTGATCGCAGCCTGCTCTGACGGAATGGGCGGACTCCTTTACGGTGAAGTCGTTTCGCAGTATGTCGTTGAGAAGCTTAGCGAAGCTTATCCGATGAAGTTTGACGATCCGGAAGCCAATGCGGACATCATCAGGAAGATCTCCAAAGAGGTCTATGAACAGTACCGCCTTGGTGCAGGAGCCACGCTCGTAATGACTCACATCCTGAAGAACAAGATGAACTTCTACAGCGTCGGCGACAGCAACATAATCCTGATAAGAAAGGGCAGGGCAACGCTTCTCAATCACAAGCAGAATTATGTTTCTCTGCTTATTAGAAAGCTCGCCGAAGGCGGCATGGACACAACAGAGGCATACCGCAATTCAAGGGCCAAGGCGCTTATCGATTTCGTCGGCAACATCGAGACGAACGTCATGCATACATCAAAGCCGCTCCAGCTCTATGAGGACGACATAATAATCGTGAGTACGGACGGCGTCACTGATGCCTTGTCGCTTCACAGGATGGCCAACGTTTTATCGCCCGATTACGGCGCAAAGCAGCTCGCGAGGATAATGAAGACAACCGTTAAGAACAAGAAACTGCCCAAGCAGGATAACTTTTCAGCGGTCGTCATCAAGATGGACAGGAGCCTCATATGATCGAGTATTTTACCTTCAAGCACAGCGGTGAAAGCGATTCATACAGGGACGAGGTCTATCTGACCGTTGTTCCGTCAGTCACGGTTGCCATGTATTACGGAAGTGCTCAGCCTGAAAATTCCAAGTTCTCGCCGAAGATGTTTTCGGGGCTTCTTGCAGAAGTCAGCAAGGATGAGGACTTTAACCGCATGTGCGGGGTCCTTGATGAAAGGCTTCCCAATAATGCAGCGTATCTCGTTCTCAGGATCGAAGGCAGCCAGATAGCATGTTTCAGAAGAGGCGGCGTCTCTGCAAAGATCGTTATTAACGGTGACTTAAGGCTGCTGCCAAACGGTATATTTGGCCTTAATACGGGCGACAGGATACTGGTCGCCACAGACAATTTCTATTCCAGCCTAACAAATGAAGGCATCCTTGCGGATGCCCTCGTTACGGATTCGTGTTCTGAATGGATGCAGCTTCTCGTTAGGCGTATTTCCGACAGCAATCAGCTGAAGTGCGGAAACCTTTCGGCCGTTACGCTTCTTGTGAGATAGTCCTATAGTATTCGTCCCTGAAATCGCCAAGTGAATCGTTCAAGATGGCTTCTCTGACACGTTCCATCAGCTTTAAGAGATAGTGGATGTTGTGATAGGTGCAAAGCCTTAATCCGAACATCTCGTTTGCCTTGATGAGGTGTCTTACGTAAGCTGCGGAATAGTTCCTGCATGCGTAGCAGTCACATCCGGGATCCATGGGACCGAAGTCTCTTGCATATTTCTTGTCCCTGATGATCTTTCTTCCGTGATCGGTCAGGATCGTGCCGTGACGTCCCATTCTCGTGGGAAGCACGCAGTCGAACATGTCGACGCCTCTGCATGAGCCTTCGATGAGATAGTCAGGCGTTCCTACGCCCATGAGATATCTGGGCTTGTCCTCAGGCATGAGGGGAACCGTGCAGTCGATCATCTTGAGGAAGAGTTCCTTGGGCTCGCCGACGGAAATGCCGCCGATCGCGTAGCCGGGGAGATTGCGGGAAGTGATCTGCTCAGCGCTTATCTTTCTCAGGTCCTCATACATGGAGCCCTGGATGATGCCGAACAAAGCCTGTTCAGAAGGTCTGCTGTGTGCTTCGATGCAGCGGTCGAGCCATCTGGTGGTGCGCTTCAAAGACCTTTGCGCATATGCGTGATCGCAAGGGTAGGGGCAGCACTCGTCAAAAGCCATGATTATGTCTGAACCGAGGTCGTTTTGAACCTGCATTGAGATCTCAGGCGTTAGGAAGAGCTTTCTGCCGTCGATGTGGGAAGAAAACTTAACGCCGTCTTCTTTAATGTCCTTGGGCTTTGCGAGAGAGAACACCTGGAATCCGCCGCTGTCCGTGAGAACCGCGCCGTTCCAGTTCATGAACTTGTGAAGTCCGCCGGCTTCTGCGACGATGTCGCTTCCGGGTCTCAGCCACAGATGATATGTGTTCGAAAGGATGATTCCTGCGCCCATTTCAGAGACTTCCTCGGGAGACATGCCCTTAACGGAAGCGCATGTTCCGACGGGCATGAATGCAGGCGTCATGAAAGTGCCGTGAGGTGTGTGGACCTTACCGACACGTGCGCCGGTCTGCTTACATGTGTGGATGTGCTCGTACCAAACCGGAAATTCAGGCATCGTTACCCTCCAGATCTGTGATAAACATTGCGTCTCCGAATGAGAAGAATCTGTATTCCTCTTCAACGGCGTGCTTGTATGCTTCTAAAACATGCTCTCTTCCTGCCAAAGCGGATACGAGCATTATCAGAGTTGACTCCGGCAGGTGGAAGTTGGTGATGAGCGAGTTAACGCATTTGAACTCATAGCCGGGGTAGATGAATATGTTGGTGTAGCCTGACTGGGGCATCATCTCGGGATCCTTGGAAGCAACTGCTTCAAGCGTCCTTGTGGAAGTTGTTCCGACTGAGATTATGCGGCGGCCTTCAGCGCGTGCTTTTCTGATTATGTCTGATGCTTCCTTCGGGAAGTCGTACCATTCGGAATGCATCTCATGGTCTGCGATGTCCTCAGCCTTTACGGGCCTGAACGTACCGAGGCCTACGTGAAGAGTGAGCTCCGCGATCTCAATGCCCATCTCCTTGAGCTGTGCAAGGAGTTCTTTCGTGAAATGAAGACCTGCGGTAGGTGCTGCTGCAGAGCCGGGATCCTTGGAATAGACGGTCTGGTATCTTTCCGGATCGTCGAGCTTTTCGTGGATGTAGGGCGGAAGGGGAACCTGGCCTGCGCGGTCGAGGACTTCCTCCCAGATGCCGTTGAAATCAAACCTTATGATGCGGTTGCCGCTCTCCAATACCTGCTCGCACTCAGCTTCGAGTTCGTTCTCGATGAACGTGAACCTGCGTCCCGGAACGACTTTCTTGCCGGGCCTTGCGAGAGTCTCCCAGTGCGTATCGTCGATGCGCTTTAAAAGGAGGAGCTCGACAGGGCTCTTCGTATCGCTCCTTACGCCAAGAAGTCTTGCGGGAATGACGCGTGTATTGTTGATGACCAGAACGTCGCCTTTATGAAGGAAAGAGGGAAGGTCATAAAAGTGCCTGTCCATTGTCTTTCCGGTCTTTTTGTCGAGCACGAGCATACGGGACGCGGTACGGTCCGGTATGGGTGTCTGTGCGATCAGACGCTCGGGGAGGTCATAGTAAAAATCGTGAGTCTTCATGTTAATGCCTTCGGATCAGTGAATATTACCGCAAGATTTTAACATAAGGATATTACTTATGCTAATTATATAAAAGCAATAAATAATCAGCGTTTAGAGGGCCTGTCGGCTCTTAAGTTGTTGATCATGGTGAGTTGGTCACGCTTCTTGACGAGAGGAATGGTGACTTCAAAGCATGCGCCGCCGTCAGGCTTGTTGTATGCGTTGACCGTGCCGCCGTGCTCCTGCGCGATTGCCCTTGCGAGCGCAAGACCGATACCGTGCTTTCCGTCCTTGCCCTTTGAGAAACGCTCGAAAAGGTGTTCCAGTACTTCAGGTGAAATACCCGGGCCGTCGTCTCCGATCGAGAAGGTGACCTTTCTTCTGAAGCTGTCAGGCCTGCAGTCGAAGGTGACTGCCCTGTTGCAGTATCTCAGGCAGTTGGAGAATATGTTCTCCAGGCACCTGATCATGTCGTTCTCGTTTGCGTAGATGTAAAGGCTGTCGGCGTTGATCCTGTTGATGATAGCCTTGTCCTCGTGGATGAAGTTGCCCCTGACCCTGTCGATTATGGTCTCGCAGAGCACTTTGACGTTGAGGTTCTGCTTCTTGACCTCGTAGTTGCCGCTCTTGCTCATGTCCATCTTTGAGATGGAGAGAAGGTTCTCAACGAGGCCTGAAAGTCTTTCCGTCTCCGCTATGATGACGTCGATCGCGTTCTCCTGTGATTTCTGGTCAGAGAAAACGCCGAACTTAAGGCCTTCGGCATAACCCTGGATCGACATGAGAGGCGTGCGGAGCTCGTGTGAAGCGTTCTGGAAGAATGTCTTCTGCTCAACGTCTGATTCCTCGAGCTTATGTGCCATTCGGTTCATCGTGTCGCCGAGTTCTGAAAGCTCCTTGCTTCGGATGTCACCGGTAACGGGCTCGAAATCACCCTTGGCGATACGGCCTGCGAAACGTGAAAGCTTTCTTGTTGAAGAGATGAGCGGGTAGGAGAGGATGAAGCTTAGTACGCCCGCGATTATGATGGCAAGGAGTGCAGCCTGAACGAGGGCGAGCGTGATCTGTGACATGAACGAATAGTAAGAACCTGAGTTGACGTATACGAGGAGGTAATAACCTTCGAGAACTTTTCGCTGGTTGTTTCCTGCGTCGTACTCGAATCCGACCGATCTGTAGTAGATCAGATTGCCGTTGATGCTTGTGGTCTGTGCCTCACGCTGATTGAGGTGACCGTTCTCGGAAACTACCTGATATACGACGTTTGAAGCGCTGTTTGCGTAACTGATGTTGTAGTCGGA
>JAFWQF010000067.1 GCA_017509205.1 Clostridiales bacterium
CGCGCAAGCTCAAGAAGGGCAAGGCTGTCGCCGGAGAAGAGCAGATAAATGAGCAGCGGACAAACGCGTGAGCCTGAGGGCGGCGGCCTCTGGAAAGGGTTTGCGGCAGCCGTATTCATAATACAGGCACTTGCATCTGCACTTCTTTGTTTTAAAGCTTTTTCGCTCGGCATGATACCCGAGAAATATCTTTATGCTCTCGTCATTGCGCTCTGGCTTCTACTAATGATCACGGCACTGCTCCTGTTTGTGGGGGCAGACCGCCCGCTTTCGGGTTCTTTGGCGTTCAAGCGCACGTTTGCCGTTCTGATCGCCGTTTTCATGTGTTTTACCAGCGTTACCGGATATAAGGCGATGAACAGGGTAAAGACTGCCGTGGATGAGGTTACGGGAAGCAATACCGCTTCCGGAGAAGCCGCAGTCGCGACGATGAACCTCTATGTCATTTCGAAGGACTCCGCGAAAACGGCTGCCGACTGCAAGAACTATGTGATCGGCACTGCGGTCGGTGAAAACGCGAGAAACTCCAAAGCCGCGCTCAACAAGATGTCTGCTGAGACGGGGACCGCCGTACAGTCAAAAGAATATGCTTCGGAAGAGGACCTTATCTATGCGCTCTACAGAGGCAAGCTCCAGGCTGTGATGATCAACTCCGCAAAGGCTGAGATCCTGACTGAGACCGAAGAATTCGAGGGCTTTATCGGCAAGGCGAGACTTGTCAGGGAATATGACATCACCGAAAGCGATCTTGAGTTCATACCCGGAAAACCGGAGGACTCTGAAACTTCCGCGACAAAAGCAACTAATCCCATTCAGAGCGACACTGAGGTTGAGGGCGGCATCACCACCACGCCGTTCATTCTCTACATAAGCGGATCAGACACGAGAAACAAGCAGTTCAAGACGTCCAGGAGCGATGTTAACATTCTCATGGTCGTAAATCCCATTACAAAGCAGATACTCCTGCTCAACACGCCGCGTGACTATTACATCCCGAATCCAAAGAGCAGTGAAGGTGAGCGCGACAAGCTTACTCATCTCGGCCTTTACGGCGTCGGATGCTCGATGCAGGGCTTAGGCGACCTTTACGGCTGCACCGTCAACTATTCCGCGCAGATCAATTTCACCGGCCTTGAAACGCTGGTCGATGAGCTTGGCGGAATAACGGTCGACAATCCGCAGGAGTTCTCGGTAATCAACGGATATCATTACAAGAAGGGCAAGATAACGCTTAACGGCAAGGAGGCTCTGGCATACGCCAGGGAGCGACATGCTTTCACTTCAGGCGACAACATGCGCGGTCAGAACCAGATGCGCATCATCACGGCCATAATCAACAAGGCAACTGCATCGAAATCGCAGGTACTCATGAACTACAGCGGCATTCTCAATGCTCTTTCGGGCATGTTCAAGACCAGCATGCCGTCATCTGACATCGAAAAGCTTGTTAAGATGCAGCTGAGTGACATGGCACAGTGGAAGATCAAGACATATGCCGTTACCGGGAAGAATGGTTCTGAGACCACTTATTCATCCCCGAACTACAAATCTTACGTCATGTGGCCTGACGACAAGGCTGTCGCAGAGGGCGCTTCGAAGATCAGGAAGGTTTTGGACGGACAGATACTGCAGTAAATCTCTTTATAATTTTATTTTTAATATAAAGAGTTTGTGGTAGTATTATGCAGGCAAGAAAATTTCTCAAGGGGAGAGTCTTGAATGTATAAGGTTTGTCATATGACAAGTGCACACCCGAGGTACGATCCTCGTATTCTCGAAAAAGAATGCACTTCTTTGGCAAAAGCCGGCTTTCAGGTTTATCTTATCGTAAATGACGATAAGGCAGACGAAAAGTATAACGGCGTCAACATCGTTTCGACGGGAATGACGTTTTCCGGCAGAAGAGCCCGTATGACAAAAGGTGCAAAAGCCGTATATAAGAGGGCAATTGAACTCGATGCCGACGTTTACCATTTTCACGACCCCGAACTTCTCCCTTACGGCTTAAAGCTCGCAAAAGCAGGTAAGCACGTTATCTATGACAGCCATGAGGACTGCTATAAACAGATCAGCATCAAGACATACATTCCCGGAATAATCAGAAAACCCGTCGCAAAGTGGTTCCTGAACTATGAGACCAAGGTTTCAAAGAGGGTGGATGCGGTTATCTTTCCCGCACCGAGCCCTGACGGCAATACGATCTTCCATGGCCGTTCCAGGAGGGACGTACTGATCGGGAATCTCCCGATATTAGGCAGTGACAGAGAGGTGGACGTCAGATCAAACCTTCAGAAGAAGACCATCTGCCAGACAGGCATCCTGACTGCCGCCCGCGGCGTTACCGAGATGATAATCGCCGGCTACAGGACGGGCTCAAGGGTAATACTTGCAGGACGCATCGCGGATTCTTACCTGGAAACGCTGAAGAGCATGCCCGAATTTGCCTGTGTTGATTACAGGGGCGTTTTGAAGCATGATGAGGTGCAGGGCATCTTAAAGGAATCGGCGATCGGTTTTTCCGTCCTTCATAACGTAGGACAGTACAAGGACCTGACCAATCTTCCGACCAAAGTATACGAATACGGTTCTTACGGCCTTCCCATAATCGGATCCGTAACACCGCCGTCGCTTAAGGATTTTCTTGAGGATAACCACTGTGGCATCGCGGTAAAAGCCGATGATGTCGATGAAATTGTAAATGCACTCGATTATTTATATAATCATGCGGATGAGGCTGTAGCCATGGGCCAAAACGGCAAAGCGGCCGTTGAGCGTGACTATAACTGGGAAACAGATGCCAATAAGCTTGTAGCACTTTATAACGAAATACTGGAAGAAACACATTAAAGGAGATAAGCCAATGAAATACGCTCTTATCGGATGCGGAAGGATCGCAGTAAACCATGTTAAGGCAGTAAACAACAACAATCTCGAGTTTGTTGCAGCCTGCGACACTGTACCGGAGAACATTGATATCCTCTTCGGCAAGCAGGAGCCCGTTAACAAGGACGGCATTGCCAGATATACGGATTACAAGCAGATGATCGCTGAGCACCCGGACATCGAGCTCGTTTCAATCGCAACTCCTTCCGGAATCCACGCTGAGATCGCTCTGTACTGCATCGACCACGGCATCAACGTCATCATCGAAAAGCCAATGGCCATGAACATCGCAGATGCCGATGAGATCATCAGACGTTCCGAGGAAAAGGGCGTTGTGGTATCCGCATGCCACCAGAACAGATTCAATGTTGCTGTCCAGAAGATGAGAAAAGCTCTGGAAGCAGGAAGATTCGGCACTATCTCACACGGAAGCATCCATGTCAGATGGAACCGAAACAAGGCATATTACGATCAGGCTCCCTGGAGGGGAACTTGGCAGGATGACGGCGGATGCCTCATGAACCAGTGCATCCACGGCATCGATCTCCTCAGATGGATGATGGGCGGCGAGGTTGAGTCCGTATACGGCGTAACACGTCAGCAGTTCCACCACTATCTTGAGGCTGAGGACGTCGGAATGGCTGTCGTAACCTTCAAGAATGGCGCAGTTGCAACGATCGAGGGAACCACAAACGTATATCCCAAGAACCTTGAGGAAACACTTTATCTGTTCGGTGAGAAGGGAACCGTTAAGATCGGAGGCACTTCCACAAACAACATCGACGTATGGGATTTCTCCGATGAGAGCGAGGAAGACCTTGCAAACAAGGAACTCAAGGAAGCTACGAGCAACGTTTACGGCAACGGTCACACAAGCCTTTTCGCAGACGTCATGGATTCGATCACAAATCACCATAAGCCTTATGTTGATGCCGTTGCAGGCAGAAATGCTCTCGAGATGATCCTGGCCATCTACAAGTCAATGAAGACAGGCCAGCCCGTCAAGCTTCCTCTCGAGGACTTCGCAAGCACGGATATGAAAGGAACATTCTGATCTTTATGGAATACAGAGATTTAAAGAAACAGTACCAGGTCCTCAAAAAGGACATTGATGCAGGTATCGTAGACTGCTGCACAAAGGCCCAGTTTATCGGCGGTGCGCCCGTAAAGGAACTTGAGCAGCAGCTCGCTGAATATTGCGGCGTGAAGCACTGCATTTCATGCGCAAACGGAACCGATGCGCTGCAGCTTCCTCTCATGGTATGGGGAATAGGAGCAGGCGATGTTGTTTTCGTACCGGACTTCACATACTTCAGCTCAGGCGAGGTCGTCGGCGCAGTCGGCGCAACGCCTGTTTTTGTTGATGTTGATCCTGATACATACAACATGGATCCCGTAAAACTAGAAAAGGCCATCGAAAAGGTATTGTCTGACGGCAAGTACACTCCCAAGGCTGTAATCGCGGTCGATCTTTTCGGTCTTCCTGCTGATTTCGATGCAATAAGACCCATCTGTAAAAAGTACGGTCTGCACCTTTTGGAAGACGGTGCACAGGGCTTCGGCGGTGAGCTTCACGGTAAAAAGGCATGCTCTTTCGGTGACATCTCAACAACGTCTTTCTTCCCGGCAAAGCCCGTAGGATGCTATGGAGACGGTGGAGCCATCTTCACGGATAACGACGAGTGGGCAGACCTTCTCAGGTCTTATGCCGTTCACGGCAAGGGCGCTGATAAATACGATAACATCCGTATCGGAATGAACAGCCGTCTTGATACCGTTCAGGCTGCTGTCCTCAAGGTAAAGCTAAAGGCTTTCGCAGATTATGAGCTCTCTGACATCAACAAGGTTGCAGCTCTTTATTCTGAACTTCTTGCCGGTACAGAGCTCGTTCTGCCCGTAATACCGGATGGTTATCTCTCGTCCTGGGCACAGTATACGGTACGTCTTCACGAGAACGCTGACAGGGCTGCTCTTCAGGCAAAGCTCAAGGAGCAGGGCATCCCTTCAATGATCTACTACAAGAAGCCAATGCATCAGCAGGGAGCTTTTGCAGGATCTTACAGTGCTGAAGCTGACTGCCCCGTAACTGTTGAGATCTGTGATACCGTATTGAGCCTTCCGCTCGATCCGTACAAGACAGAGGACGATGTCAAAGCGGTAGTTGAAGCCTTAAAGGCATATCTGTAAAATAACTTGGAACCAATTTCAAAGGAGCGATCGAAATGAGATTTGACGATATCTATCAGGGACTGATAAACGGAACCGAGAAGCTTGCACTTGTCGGACTCGGTTATGTCGGAATGCCTATTGCCGTTGAATTTGCAAAGCACATCAAGGTAATCGGATTCGACATCAACGAGAAGAGAGTACAGGAGTATGCAAACGGTATTGATGCCACCAACGAAGTTGGCGAGGCCATCAAGAACACCACGGTCGAATTCACATCCGACGCTTCAAAGCTCAAGGAAGCAAGATTCATTGTCGTAGCTGTTCCGACACCGGTAAACAAGGATACGACACCTGATTTAAGACCTGTTGAAGGCGCTTCAAGAACAGTAGGCCAGAACCTCGCACCGGGATCCATCGTAGTGTTTGAATCAACAGTATATCCCGGCGTTACCGAGGATGTCTGCGTACCGATCATCGAGAAGGAGTCAGGCCTTAAGTGTGGCGTAGACTGGAAGATCGGTTATTCACCGGAGCGTATCAACCCCGGTGACAGGGTACACACTCTCACAACCATCCGCAAGGTCGTTTCAGGCATGGACAAGGAGTCCGCTGAAGAGATCAAGAAGGTCTATGACATCGTCATCAAGGCAGGCACAGTGCCTGTATCAGATATCAAGACAGCTGAGGCAGTCAAGGTAGTCGAGAACTCACAAAGAGACATCAACATCGCTTTCATGAACGAGATCGCGATCATCTGTGACAAGATCGGAATCGATACCAACGAAGTACTCTACGGAATGAATTCCAAGTGGAACGCTTTAGGCTTCAAACCGGGACTCGTAGGCGGCCACTGCATCGGTGTTGACCCTTACTATCTCACCAACTGCGCAGAGATGCTCGGATATCACTCACAGATCATCCTCAATGGCCGTAAGGTCAACGACAGCATGGGCGGCTATGTAGCTGATGCTGCGATCAAGCAGATGATCGAGGCGGGTCTTGCACCTAAGAAGGCAACGGTAGTTATCCTCGGAATCACGTTCAAGGAGAACTGCCCTGACACGCGTAACTCCAAGGTCGTAGACATCATCAACAGACTTAAGGAATATGAGATCAATCCCGTTGTAACGGATTCCTGGGCAGACGTTGAGGTTGCAAAGCACGAGTACGGTGTAGACCTCGTACCTTTCGACCAGATTCCCAAGGCAGACTGCGTAATCGTTGCAGTAGGCCACAACGAGTTCAGGAACATGTCAATGCTCCAGCTCAAGAAGCTCTTCAAGGAAGATCTCAAGGATGACGAGAAGGTCCTGATCGATGTTAAGAGCCTTTACAGAATGGATGAGCTCAAGGCTTCCGGAATGAGATTCTGGAGACTGTGATCCTTTAAATTAAAGCTGTTAAAGCATTTAATGACCGGAGCGATCCGGTCATTTTTATTGCCTGAAAACAGTGTTGACAAAAGGGGGCAGTCTGATTAAAATGAAACAGGTTTCACTTAATGAAACGAGTTTCATTTTAGCAGAGGTGCTCACGATGCCCAAGGTTAAACAGGAATATATCGATGAAAAAAAGAAGATGATCGTTGATGCGGCATACGCTGTGTGCCTCAGAAAACCCGTGGAAACGGTCACGATATCGGATGTCATAATAGAGACCGGGCTGTCACAGGGCGCGATCTACAGGTACTATGCAGGACTTGATGAGATCCTTGCCGACATGGTCACGAAGATCCGCGAAGTATACAACTATGTCGATGCTCTCGATGAGCTGACAAGAGGCATTGATGAACCGTTTGAGAAAGTCACTTATAAAGTCTGCGATATCCTCGCAGAGGCAATGGAAAAGCACCTTACGGATATCCAGAAGATCAATTTTGATTTCGGCGTACTTGCGATAAACGAGCCTGAACGCATGGCAAAGATAATGGCAGGAAGCAGCGCTCAGGGCAACTCTGATTATCTTGGAAGAGTGATCTTCCCGAGACTCGTAATGGCAGCAGCAGAGCAGGGACACAGGCCTCTGGGAGACGCGGAAGAGATAGCTCTGTATTTCGGAGCAACACTTACGGGCATAGAGAAATTCTGCATAATGTCAGCCTGTTACGGAATCGGGGATAAGAATGTGAAAGCCGAGCCCCAAAAGCTTTTCAGGACTTTTGCAAAGACGATAATACTGATGTTCGGAGGAAGGATAGATGAGTAAGAGACCAACACCGAAGCCTGAAGGAGAATATGCTGTCGGCACCAAAACTTTCACGATCTACGATGACAGGGAAGAGACGATATACTGCGCTCCCGGAACGATGCGCTGCATCAGTGCAAGGGTTTATTATCCGGTCACAAAAGAGTCTGTGGAAAGGCTTGAGAAGGCAAGGTACATGTCCAGGGAAATGGCCCGTGCAGTTACTAAGAATATGAAATTCCCCATCAATTACGACAAAGAGGAAAAGCGCGGCAATAATGTTTCTGAATGCTATGAGAATGCGCCTTGTATTGCAGGGTGTAAATTTCCGCTGCTCCTTTTCAGCCACGGTTTAGGCTCATACAGAGAAGCAAATTCATATCTCCTGACAGAGCTGGCATCTCAGGGGTATGTCGTTATTTCGATAGCTCATCCATACGAAGCAATGCTTGTCGAACTGGACAACGGCACGAACATTCCTATGGCGAAAGGACTCACAAAGAAATGCTACGATCCTGTCATTAAGTCGGTAAGAGCCATTAAGAAAATGATGAAGGAGACCGGCACGAACGAGGAACTTTTCGCTAAATTCGAAGCGATGCAGAAGACTTACAACCGTTTCTTGATCGAACGTATTCCCGAGTGGGAAAAAGATACTATTTCCATTTTAAGTTACGCTGAGAAAAAGCTTGCGGATATCGTCGATCTGTCATACGGAACAGGTGTTTTCGGGCATTCGTACGGAGGTGCCACGGCATTTGCTCTCTGTGAGGATCATCCTGACATGTTTACATGCGGGATCAATATGGACGGCGGGCTTTTCGGCGAACATGAAGGAAAAATAACAAAGGTCCCTTTCCTGCAGCTGAACTGTGAGGCAAATGCAACAACAGTCACCAGGGGCTTTTTCAGGCACACCAAGCCTGCTTATCACGCTGTCATGAAGGGGATGGAACATGTCGGATTCTCTGACTTGAAGCATCATATCCCGCTTAAGAGCATGGTCGGGAAACTGGACGCTGACGTTGCCCACAACGAAAGCTGCCGTATCTGCCTGGAATTCTTTGACGCATACCTCAAAAAGGTTAAGGAGAAACCGGAATTTAAGAGCGATGATGCGGTTACTTTCACGGAATACGCTCCGGATATGTAAAACGCATATTCATTATTTTATTATTATTTATAATATTCAATCCCCGTCCTTTGTAGTATTATTATTGAACAACTGCTATAGAGGAGATGTTCACATGAAAGAACTAATGCTGGGAAATAAGGCCATAGCAAGAGGCCTTTACGAGGCAGGCGTCGCTGTAGCGAGTTCTTATCCCGGAACTCCGTCAACAGAGACAACCGAAGAGGCTGCCAAGTTCAACGAGATCTACTGTGAATGGGCACCTAACGAGAAGGTAGCCATGGAGACTGCTTACGGTGCAAGCCGCGCAGGCAAGAGATCTTACTGCGCAATGAAGCACGTCGGACTCAACGTTGCTGCCGATCCGCTCTTTACCATCAGCTACACCGGCGTAAACGCGGGAATGGTCATTCTCGTTGCAGACGATCCGGGCATGCATTCTTCACAGAATGAGCAGGATTCAAGACACTATGCCATCGCAGCAAAGATGCCCATGCTCGAGCCCTCTGATTCTCAGGAGGCAAAGGACTTCGTCATCAAGGCTTACGATATTTCCGAGCAGTTTGATACACCCGTGCTCATCAAGATGTGCACGAGAGTTGCTCACTCACAGTCTGTTGTTGAACTGGGCGAGAGGACCGAGGTTGCCGTAAAGCCTTACGTCAAGGATGCCGGCAAGTATGTAATGGTCCCTGCAAACGCCAAGAAGCGTCATCCCATCGTTGAGGAGAGGACACAGAAGCTCATCGAGCTTGCTGAAGTGTCTGACATCAACCGCGTTGAGGAAGGTTCTGATACTTCAATGGGTATCATCACATCCTCAACTTCATATCAGTACGTTAAGGAAGTATTCGGAGACAAGTATCCCGTTCTCAAGATCGGTCTCATCAATCCGCTTCCCGTTAAGAAGATCAAGGATTTCGCCGCTAAGGTCTCAAAGCTCGTCGTAGTCGAAGAGCTCGATCCCATTATCGAGACACACTGCAAGGCATTGGGTCTTGAAGTTACGGGCAAGGATATCTTCCCGCTCATCGACGAGTTCTCACAGGGCCTCATCGCTACAAAGCTGGGTCTCCCCGAAAAGCCCGCCTGCAAGCCCATTGAAGGACTTCCCGGAAGACCTCCGGCAATGTGCGCAGGCTGCCCTCACAGAGGCATGTTCTATGTTCTTTCCAAGAACAAGATCACGGTCCTGGGCGACATCGGATGCTACACACTTGGTGCTACTCCGCCGCTCTGCGCGATCGACACCACAGAGTGCATGGGCGCTTCCGTAAGCTCCATCCACGGCTTCAACAAGGCTCTCGGCGCAGAAGCAGAGAAGAATACCGTTGCAGTAATCGGTGACTCTACGTTCATGCATTCAGGCATGACAGGTCTTGCCAACATCGCATATAACCAGACAAATTCAACCGTCATCATCCTCGACAACTCAATCACGGGCATGACGGGACATCAGCAGAACCCCACTACAGGTTTCAACCTCAGAGGTGACCCGGCAGGAAAGATCGATCTCGAAGCTCTCGTACGTGCCATGGGCATCAACAGGGTAAGAGTCGTAGATCCTTACAACCTCGCAGAGGCTGAAGCAGCAGTCAAGGAAGAACTCGCAGCTGAGGAGCCTTCGGTCATCATCTCCAGAAGACCCTGCGCACTCCTTAAGAAGGTCAAGCGCGGCGAACCCATCAAGGTCAATGCCGACAAGTGCAAGTCATGCAAGGCCTGCATGAAGCTCGGATGCCCTGCGATCTCCTTCAAGGACGGACATGCAAAGGTAGACGCAACACAGTGCTTCGGCTGCAAGGTCTGCAGCGAGCTTTGCAAGTTCGGCGCTTTCGAGACAATGAACGGGGAGGCAATCACATGGTAACAAGCATAATGATAGTAGGCGTAGGCGGACAGGGTTCGCTTCTCGCAAGTAAGTTATTGGGAAGAGCCGCAATGGACAAGGGCTACGACGTAAAGGTCTCCGAGGTTCACGGAATGAGCCAGAGAGGCGGAAGCGTTGTTACCTACGTTAAGTTCGGCGACAAGGTCAACTCTCCCATCATCGACAAGGGTGAAGCTGACTACATCATCTCTTTCGAGCTTTTGGAAGCTGCAAGATACGTTCAGTTCCTCAAACCCGGCGGACAGATCGTAACCAATTCCCAGCAGATCGATCCGATGCCCGTTATCGCAGGTACTGCAGAGTATCCTTCTGATCTCATCTCCAAGATGGAAGCGGCAGGAGCAAAGGTTGACGCGATCGATGCTCTTACGATCGCTGAACAGGCTGGTTCTTCAAAGGCAACAAACATCGTCCTCATGGGCGTATTCTCAAAGTACATCTCTGAGATCTCCAAGGAAGAGTGGATCAAGGCTGTTGAAGCTTCAGTTCCTGCTAAGTTCCTTGAGCTCAACATGAAGGCTTTCGAGATGGGCCTTGCCGCGGAATAACATGGTAAGTATTGAAGAAGTAAGGAAGTTTTTCGAGGGCGACAAGTACGCCACCGAAATTACCGGAATAGTTATCGAAAAGGCAGAGAAGGGACACAGTGTTGTTTCTCTCGAACCTGACGGCAGGCATCTTAATGCCGTCGGAGGCCTTATGGGCGCAGTCTATTACACACTGGCGGATTTTGCTTTCGCTGTTGCAGAAAACTGTGTTCTCGATTCCGACACGGTAACAGTTACACAGACGGCACAGATCAATTTCTTAAGACCGTGGACCGGCGGCAAGGTTACCTGCAAAGCCGACATAGTCAAGGATGGAAGAGCGATCTGTCTCTACGAGATCAAAGTCTTCGACAAGGAAGAAAAAGAACTCGCACTCATTATCGTCAACGGTTTTAAGACCGCACGTAAATAACCCGCCTAAGGAGGGCAACAACATGATCTGGAATGAAGCAAAGGAGTGCATGTCGCGTGACGAACTTGAAGCGCTGCAGAGCGCAAGACTCGTCAAGCAGGTAAACCGCGTTTACCACAACGTTGAGTATTACCGCAAGAAGATGCAGGCGGCAGGCCTCGAACCCGGCGACATCAAGGGTATCGAAGACCTTGATAAACTGCCTTACACGACTTATCAGGATTTAAGAGACACTTACCCTTTCGGCCTGGCAGCAGCTCCCAGATCAGAACTTGTACGTGTACACGCATCATCCGGTACGACAGGAAAGCCTAAGATCGCAGTCTATACAAGACGCGATATCGACATCTGGGCTGAATGCGTCGCCAGATGCCTTTCAATGGCAGGAATAACAAAGGATGACATCATTCAGGTAGGCTACGGCTACGGCCTCTTTACGGGCGGTTTAGGCGCACACTACGGTGCTGAATATCTCGGAGCTCTCGTACTGCCTATGTCCACGGGTAACACACAGAAGCTCATCGACATGATGATCGACTGCGATGTTACGTCAATTGCCTGCACACCTTCTTATCTGCTTCACGTTGCTGAAGACCTTGAGAAGGCAGGTCTCATCGATAAGATCAAGCTTAAGTCCGCCATCTGCGGCGCTGAGCCCTGGACAGATGAGATGCGTGACCAGATGGAAGCAAGACTTCACATCAAGGCATACGACATCTACGGCCTTACAGAGATGATGGGTCCTGGCGTTGCATGCGACTGCGAATACCACAAGGGACTTCATATCTGGGAAGACCACTTCCTGCCGGAGATCATCGATCCCGCTACACAGAAGCAGCTTCCCAAGGGTTCTGACGGTGAGCTCGTCATCACCAACCTCACAAAGGAAGGCATGCCTCTCATCCGTTACAGAACAAAGGACCTCACATCCATCGAATACGACAAATGTGAATGCGGACGTACGATGGCTAGGATCCAGCGCTTCAGAGGAAGATCAGATGACATGCTCATCATCCGCGGCGTAAACGTTTTCCCTTCACAGGTAGAGGCAGCTCTGCTCACTGTCGAGGGAACCACACCTCACTACATGCTCGTTGTCGACCGTGTTGACAATACTGATACTCTTGAGGTTCAGGTTGAAGTCGCAGAGAATGCTTTCACCGATGAGATCAAGTCAC
>JAFWQF010000068.1 GCA_017509205.1 Clostridiales bacterium
ACAAAGATACCCGTGCGTCAGGGATTCAGACCCATCACACCCCAGCCGGTACAGCCTTACGGAGCCCAGCCCTATCAGCAGAACGTATATCAGCCTGTCCAGCAGCCTTATCAGCCGATGCAGACTCCGTACCAGCAGCCAAATCAGTTCCCGCCTTATCAGCAGTAAATCAAAACAGATTAAATTTCCGGAGCCGGACCGTAAAGTCCGGCTCACTTATTTATGTCTTTAGGTATTTCTCTCTTAAATAAATTATTAAATTGTGATATTATGTCTGACGGACTTTTTTATATAAAGCGGAGGAAGGAAAATGCCGGTAACAGATTTACTGAGACGCAACGCCAACGAACACGGCGATGAAGTAGCGCTCATTGAACTTAACCCCACAATGGATGACACAAGAAAGATCTCTTTCAAGGAATTCGATCTTGTTCAGCAGACCGTCAACAGACCGTACCGTCATGAGATCACATGGCAGATCTTTGATGAGAAGTCCAACAGAGTTGCAAACATGCTCCTGGGACGCGGCATCAAGAAAGGCGATAAGGTTGCCATCCTCATGTTCAACTGCCTTGAATGGCTCCCCATCTATTTCGGAATCCTCAAGACAGGTGCAATCGCAGTTCCCTTCAATTTCAGATACACAGCAAACGAGATCTCTTACTGCGCTGACCTCGCCGAAGTTTCAGTAATGTTCTTCGGACCCGAATTCGTAGACAGAATCTCGATCAACGCTGACGACATCGCTAACAACAGACTTCTGCTTTATGTTGGCGACGGCCAGACTCCCGAGTTCGCAGAAAACTACTGGACACAGGTCGCAGACTACTCCAGCAGGGATCCTTTCATCGAACTCAAGGAAGAGGATTACGCTGCCATCTATTTCTCATCAGGCACGACAGGCTTCCCGAAAGCCATTCTCCATCCTCACAGAAGTCTTACACAGGCTGCCGAGATGGAAGCCGTACACCATGAGACAGGAAAGGATGACTGCTTCCTCTGCATCCCTCCTCTCTATCACACAGGCGCAAAATTCCACTGGATGGGATCTCTTTGGACATGCAGCAGAGCAGTTCTCCTCAAGGGAACAAAACCGGATGTCATCTTGAAGGCAGTTTCTGATGAGCACTGCACCATCGTATGGCTTCTGGTACCGTGGGCTCAGGATATCCTCGATGCTCTGGACAGAGGCGAGATCAAGCTTTCAGACTATAATCTCGATCAGTGGAGACTCATGCACATCGGTGCACAGCCCGTACCTCCGTCACTGATCCGTCACTGGAAGGAATACTTCCCCAAGCATCAGTACGACACCAACTACGGTCTTTCCGAATCAACCGGTCCTGGCTGCGTTCATCTGGGTCTTGAGAATACACACAAGGTCGGCGCGATCGGCGTTCCTGGCTACCGTTGGGAGTGCAAGATCGTTGACGATGAAGGCAACCCCGTTAAGCAGGGCGAAGTCGGTGAGCTTTGTGTTAAGGGCCCCGGCGTAATGCTCGAATACTACAGAAACCCTGAAGCAACAGCTGCAACCATCAGGGACGGCTGGCTCTTCACGGGCGATATGGCACGTCAGGATGAGGACGGTTTCTACTTCCTCGTTGACCGTAAGAAGGATCTCATCGTTTCAGGCGGTGAGAACATCTACCCTGTCGAGATCGAGAACTTCCTCCAGGAATATCCGAAGGTCAAGGACGTTGCCGTAATCGGTCTTCCCGACAAGCGTCTGGGCGAGATCACAGGTGCGATCGTAGAGATCGAACCCGGCAGCAACTGCACCGTTGAGGAACTTGAGAAGTTCTGCAACCAGCTTCCCCGCTACAAGCGTCCGAAGCAGATCATTCTGGCTGACGTTCCGAGGAACGCTACCGGCAAGATCGAGAAGCCTCTCCTCCGTAAGAGATACGGCGCCGAGAGACTTGTCGAACAGGAAAACCAGTCTTAAATAATTCCTTGCATCCGGAAAACGGGTGCAAGGAATATTTTTGAATATTCAAAAACAAGCTTCGTGTCTGGGGAGGCACAAAGCTAGAAGTGAGGACAACAACTTATGGATCTGGCAATCAAGATCATCTTTCTGGTAGTCTTTTTTGCTGTCATGATCGGTATCGGTGTCATGACGCGCAAGAAGGCAAACAGCGTTGAAGGCTTCGTTTTGGGCGGCCGAAACGCAGGACCCTGGCTTACGGCTTTCGGTTACGGAACTTCCTATTTCTCCGCAGTCGTATTCATCGGATATGCAGGACAGTTCGGCTGGAAATACGGTGTCGCATCAACATGGATCGGTATCGGAAACGCAGTCATCGGTTCCCTTCTCGCATGGATCATTCTGGGAAGAAGAACCCGTGTCATGACAAAGCACCTGAGTTCGAAGACGATGCCGGATTTCTTTGGCAAGAGATTCGACAGCAAGGCTCTCCGCATCGCAGCCGCGCTCATCTCCTTCATCTTCCTCATTCCCTACACATCATCAGTCTATAACGGTCTTTCAAGACTGTTCAACATGGCTTTCAACATCGACTACAAGATCTGCATCATCGTCATGGCAGCGCTCACATGCGTCTACGTCATCCTCGGCGGATACATGGCAACAGTCGTAAACGACCTCGTACAGGGCATCATCATGCTCTTCGGCATCGTTGCAGTCATCGCTACTGTCCTTAACAACAACGGCGGCTTCCTGAAGGCTCTCACGACTCTTTCACAGCAGCCTTCCGATCTTCCCGTCACACAGGGAATGCAGGGTGCTTTCGTATCCTTCTTCGGTCCTGACCCGCTCAACCTTTTCGGTGTAATCATCCTTACCTCTCTCGGTACATGGGGTCTCCCCCAGATGGTCGGTAAATTCTATGCCATCAAGGACGAGAAATCAGTCAAGGCAGGAACGATCATCTCCACAATATTCGCATTCATCGTAGCAGGCGGCTGCTACTTCCTCGGCGGTTTCGCAAGGCTCTACAGCAACAACCCCGCTATCCGTAAGGAAGACGGTTCCGTCATGTACGATTCCATCATCCCCACGATGCTCGACAATCTCCCTACGATCCTCGTAGGCGTAGTTATCGTCCTCGTTCTTTCCGCTTCAATGTCCACCCTGTCTTCCCTCGTTCTCACATCGAGCTCAACAGTTACACTGGACCTCATTGAGCAGATCAAGCCCAAGGCAAATGAAGACAAAAAGAAGAGAGAAAAGACGCAGCTCGTTACGATGCGTCTCCTTCTCGTTTTCTTCATCGCAGTATCAGTACTCCTCTCTCTTAACCCTCCGACGTTCATCGCTCAGCTCATGGGTTA
>JAFWQF010000069.1 GCA_017509205.1 Clostridiales bacterium
AAGGCTCTCGAGTATGAGGACTTCTTCATGAAGAGATCACAGTGGATCATCGGTGGTGACGGATGGGCTTACGATATCGGTTACGGCGGACTTGACCACGTTCTCGCTACAGGTGAGGATGTCAACGTTCTCGTTCTCGATACAGAGGTTTACTCCAACACAGGCGGACAGGCTTCCAAGTCCACACCTCAGGGTGCTGTTGCTCAGTTTGCTGCCGGCGGTAAGCACGTTAAGAAGAAGGACCTCGGTATGATGGCTATGAGCTACGGTTACGTTTACGTTGCTCAGGTATCCATGGGATCCGACAAGAACCAGCTCATCAAGGCATTCACAGAAGCAGAAGCTTACCAGGGACCTTCCCTCGTAATCTGCTATGCACCTTGTATCAACCACGGTATCAAGGGCGGCCTCAAGGTTGCTCAGCTCAGAGAGAAGCAGGCTGTTGAGTGCGGTTACTGGCACCTCTTCAGATTCAACCCTTCACTCGCAGCAGAAGGCAAGAATCCTTTCACACTCGATTCCAAGGAGCCTACAGCAGACTTCTTCGAATTCCTCAAGGCAGAAGTTCGTTACAACTCACTCTACAAGAAGTATGATGCTGATGTTGTTGACGGCCTCTTCCAGAGATGCTATCAGGATTCAAGAGACCGTTACGCTTCTTACGTAAAGAAGGCAAACGAGGCTTGATCTCCGTCTGATACAGCTCAGATAAAAAGATAACTTTCCCGGTCCGGTGTATTCCGGACCGGGTTTGTTTTTGCGGCCAAAAAGCGCTCACGACCCGTACGTGGCGCGCAAACATGTTATAATTATTCAGATTTAAAACTGGAATGGAGATTACCCGATGAATGACGATTACAGTGAGCTTGTGATATCGCAGAGCCTGCTGGATGACATATTCGTGGTCAGATACCTTCAGGATCTCTCAAAGGAAGCAATAGTCGTCTACCTGTGGCTCAACATGACTGCCGGTAAGAACGAGTTTGACGAGAAATCCGTCAAGACCTACAGGGTGATCCCTGAAGCCAAGGTCAAAGAGGCGCTGACAGAACTTTTGGGAGCCAAGCTCATCAGGGCTTCAAAAGACAAGTTCGTTTTGGAAGACCTCAAGCACCGTGAAGTTGAGGAATATGTGAAGATCTGCAAAGCCAGGGGCGAAGCAGGTGATATTCCCGGCATGAGCAATTCCGACGAACACAAGATGCTCTCGGCTTCCATCTCCAAGACATTCTTCTGCGGAGTAATGGATTACAACTATTACCGCCTCATAGACAAATGCCTTTATGAATACCGTTTCGAAGGAACGGTATGCTATAAGCTTTTCGAGGAAGGTTATCAGAAGGGTATATTAAGGAAATATAATACGATGGCCGGCATCGCTTCCCACTGGTATGAGAAGGGATACACAACGGCCGAAAAACTCGAGAAGTATCTTGAGAAGAACTCTCTCAAAGAGCGCTTGGTCAAACTCTGCAGCAAGACAATGCGCAAGCATCTTACCGAGCTCGACATCGTCAGGATCAACGGCTGGGTCGATAATCTGAACGCAAATGAGGAACTGGTTGCCTATGCGTTCCGTGTTAACGAATTCAGGACCAACCTGACGCTCATGCATATCGAGACCACACTCAAAAAGTGGTTTGATCTCGGCATCGATACGGCCGATAAGGCTGCCAAGCTCGATGAAGAGGAGCACAAGGAGAACGCAAGGCGCGCAACGCACCGCAAAGGCCGTTCTTCTGCTAAGTGGAGAACAGGCGCAGAGGCCGGTCTGGACACTGCGGAGAGCGTTCCTGAGAAGGATTCGGGTGATGCTGAAAAGAAGCCCGTAAAGAAGGAAAAGAAGGCCGTTTCAGAATATAAGGCAAAGAGTAAAGAGGATGACGGCGGCATTCCTGACGACATCCTTGATATGTTCGGAGATTCAAATGAAGACGATTAAAGGACTTATCGCGGCAGGACTTGCCGAAACAGAGGCTACGAGAAGGATCAGACGCGATGAAGTTACCAGGCGCGTCTACGATGAGCATCCCGAGCTCAAAGAAATAGACAGCAGGATAATCGACATCCGCAAGGACAGGCTGATCGCCGTGATCGATCACGATGAGAGGCTTGAGAAGCGTTATGAGATCGAAGAGGAGAGCCTTTTCTCACAGAGGGAAAGGATCTTAAGGGATAACGGGATCGATCCTGATTTTGATTCCGAAAAACCCATCTGCCAGAAATGCAATGATACCGGATTCGTTAAGGGCAAGGACGGCACCCCGAGGGTATGCTCATGCAAGCAGTCAGAACTTGAAGAATGCTTTGACAGCTGCGGCCTGGGCGATTACACGTCGTTCACGATGAAGAATTACAGGGACGACTATCTCGGGGACGCTGATTCTCGTTCTAAGATCAAGAAGCAGATGTTGAGGGTAATGCTCGGCATGGAAGATACCTCCAGCACGCCTCTGTGGCTCTACAGCGGCGCTCCGCAGACGGGAAAAACATATCTTGCAGTCTGCATCACGAAGACCGCCATAAGCCTCGGAAAGAGCGCTTACTATACCAAGTGCGAGAACCTCGCACAGCTTGAGGAAGATACGATCGATGCCATCAAGCATATCGATTTCCTGCTCATAGATGATTTCGCCGATGACGTTACGCTTCATGACGATATCGGAACGGTCCTTAACAACGTTCTCGAAGTGCGTAATGCTTCAGGACTCTGCACGGTCCTGGTGTCTGCGCTGCCGGCTCCTGAACTCGTCAGAGGCTGTGACATGCGTGTAAGCGGCAAGCTCGGCAGAGCAGGAAAGATCGCGTAAGGAGCCGTGCTATACAGATGAGAATTCTCTGCGGTACGGACCTTGTCGCAATCGAGCGTTTTAAACGGATCCTCGAAAAGAACGAGAGCAGTTTCATAAACAAATGCTTTACCCCAAAAGAGCAGGAATACTGCTTGGCTAAAGGCGGCGGAAAGTGCGCGGCTGAAAGTTTTGCCGCGAGATTTGCCGCAAAAGAAGCCTGCGGCAAGGCGCTCGGAACGGGTATAATGAGCGAGGGCATAGGCCTGACCGACATTGAAGTCGTAACTGACGCCAAAGGTACGCCTCACCTCGAACTTAAGGGCAGAGCAAAAGAGAAAGCTGAAGAGCTTGGAGTGTTCTCCGTTTCCGTAAGTCTTACACACGACGGCGGAATGGCAGCTGCATACTGTACGATGCTTGCCGAAGGAAAGGATAACGTCCCGGATGAAGTCTAAGAAGAAGCCGGAAAAAGAGAATAAATCCATCTGGAAGCCGTTTGCCAAGAAGGAGACGCCTCTTGATGACCGCCCGCAGGAAGCGCGCGGAGTAAGGCTCATCAGCAAGAGGATCTCGTTTGATGACGACGGTGAGATCCGTTCGATATTCAATGATGACGGCGTTTACGGCAGTGCAGAAGACATGCAGGACAAGTGGGGACTGTCTGACAAGCAGGCCACGGTCAAGCACAAAGGACGCAGGCGCATAGTCGCATTTCTCATCGCTCTCGGCATCTTTCTTTTGTCGGTGGCCGGAATCTTCTATATCCTGCCGAGATTTCTGCCTGACCTCTTCAAGGGAAGTAACATCCAGCTCTTCGTTCAGCCGGTAATCCAGTATGAATACAGCGGCGAGGATTTCAGGGTCGTAACCAAGTCCTGCGAGGGCATAATGAAAGATCCCTGGGCTGATTCGGTCCGCATATCTGAGGTCCTTTATAACGAGCCCGTACGCCTGATAAGTGATAACAAAGAAGGCTACTGCCAGATCAAGACAATGGACGGAATCACCGGATGGGTCAGGACAAACAGCCTCACCACAGACACATCTTCCGTTGAACCCGACCTTCACAATTATAAGATCGTAATCTCGGATCCTTCCAAGAACGTAATGACGCATGCCAGCAACGGAACACTGATCACCAAGGTCATGATGAACACCGTGCTCTATGCCGATATCAGCCGTGAAGGCGTTTATCAGGTCAGCCTTCCTGACGGGGAGACCGGATGGATAGGTTCTTCAGGTGTCATCGAACTCAAGCCCAGGGAAAAACTTCAGACAGTTTCGAGCCGATATTTCGTCAGTTCGCTCCTTACGTTCGTAAATGCCCGCTATCTTTCCAACGGAATGACGGTAAACGGAATATCCATCAATGGCGCCGTATGCGTCTGCTCGCAGGTCAACGGCATAAAGATGCCCAGGAACATGACCGAGCAGAGCAAGCAGGGACAGGCCGTAACGTTGTCTCATGACGCGGTTACGGGCGAAGAGATAATAAGCGACATAATGCCCGGAGACATACTGTTTTTGCGCAGTCCGCAGTCCGCTCCAGGGAGCGAAGCGATCTATGAGGAAGCTGTATGTACGGACACCGGAACCCTTCTCATGATATCGCCTGCGGCCACCACGATTAGGCTCAGACAGTTCAAGGCAGGAGACGATATTACGAGCAGGATCATTACAATCAGAAGAGTATTTGCAACTAAGTAAAAATCCTGTTGCATACTGAAAGCCTTTGTGATATTATTGTCAAGCGTTTGAAAAATCTTACAGGAGGTGTTTTCATGGCTAAGTGTGAAGTATGCCAGAAGGATATGTTCTTCGGCAGAAAGATCAGAATCACGCGTTCACAGATCTCTCGTCGTGCGCTCACAACGCAGCAGGCTAACGTACATAGAGTTAAGGTTGTTGTTGACGGCACCCCCAAGACAATGAACGTTTGCACTCGTTGCCTGCGTTCCGGCAAGGTCAAGAGAGCTTAATTAACTTTTGATTCTATAACAAATAAAGCTCCGGTAATCCGGAGCTTTTGTTTTGCCTTGTTTTTTTGAGTGATCCCCGAAAAGGGAGGCGGGAAGTTATTTACTTCCCGGGAACCTCGATTACGGATTTGCCGCCCATGTAAGGCCTCAATGCCTCAGGGATCCTGATGGAACCGTCTTCGTTGAGGTTGTTCTCCAGGAAGGCGATGAGCATTCTCGGCGGAGCAACGCATGTGTTGTTGAGGGTGTGGGCAAGGTATGTGCCCTCAGGTCCTCTGATCCTGATCTTAAGACGTCTTGCCTGAGCGTCGCCTAAGTTGGAGCAGGAACCTACTTCGAAATACTTCTTCTGTCTCGGAGACCATGCTTCAACGTCGCATGACTTGACCTTGAGGTCAGCTAAGTCACCTGAGCAGCACTCGAGCGTTCTTACGGGGATGTCGAGTGAACGGAAGTAATCAACGGTGTTCTGCCAGAGCTTGTCGTACCACTTCATGGAATCTTCAGGCTTGCAGACAACGATCATTTCCTGCTTTTCGAACTGGTGGATCCTGTAAACACCACGCTCCTCGATGCCGTGAGCACCGACTTCCTTACGGAAGCAGGGAGAGTAGGATGTAAGTGTCTGAGGGAGCTTGTCCTCATCTGTGATCGTGTCGATGAACTTACCGATCATTGAGTGCTCGGAAGTACCGATAAGATAGAGGTCTTCGCCTTCGATCTTGTACATCATGTTCTCCATCTCAGCAAAGCTCATGACGCCGGTAACGACGGAAGACCTGATCATATAAGGCGGGATGTAGTATGTGAATCCGCGGTCGATCATGAAGTCGCGTGCATAAGAAAGGCATGCGGAATGAAGTCTTGCGATGTCACCCTTGAGGTAGTAGAAGCCGTTGCCGGATGTTTCTCTTGCCTGATCGAGCTCGATGCCGTCGAGCTTTTCCATGATGTCGACATGGTAGGGAACTTCAAATTCGGGAACAAAAGGCTCACCGAACTTCTCGATCTCGACGTTTTCTGAATCGTCTTTTCCGATCGGAACGGAAGGATCGATGATGTTGGGGATGACGAGCATGATCTTTCTGATCTCTTCCTCGAGCTCTGTCTCCTTAACGGAAAGTGCCTCGAGCTCTTCAGCCATGTCAGTGACCTGCTTCTTGACCTCTTCGGCTTCTTCCTTCTTGCCCTGACCCATCAGAGCGCCGATCTGTTTGCTGACCTTGTTACGGTTAGCTCTTAATGCCTCTGCGCGGGTCTTGCTCTCACGGAATTCCTTATCAAGTTCGATGACCTTATCTACCAGAGGAAGCTTTTCGTCCTGGAACTTGTTCTTTATGTTCTGCTTTACGATGTCAGGATTTGTCCTGAGGAATTTGATATCGAGCATAACGATCTCCTTTTGCCTTTATTAACTTACATATTTTATTCTTAGGATATTTAATTATCAATCAGTTTCAACAGCCATATTGCCGTCGTATTTGCCTGCCGGATAATTTACCGAAGGATCCCACAGGATAAACTCGGTTATGCCGAGGTCGTGGCAGGCTTTTATCTGGGCGTTTATCTCGTTGTATCCGTATTGAATGTAATTGCCCTTGCCGATGTAGGATGCCGTAAATGACTGGATGTACGGCCTTACCTTAGTGAAACCTTTTTGCTGGTAGACCGACTGGCAGCTGTACAGAACGCTGTAAACGATGAGATAGGGCTCTTTGTCGGGGTAGGGGAAAGTCCTTCCGTTAAGCCTTGTGCCTAAAGCGTAGTGTGAAGGGTAGACCATCGGGCAGCAGGAGTCGATACCCGTCATTCCGAGCGTCTCGAATTCCTGGCCGATTATCTTTGCGTCACCCTTGGAAGTGAGGACGATACCGAAGATATCGGCAGATACCGGAACGCCCATCTTATCCTGGAGACGGATCCTTGCTTCCTGGAGGAAACGGTTGATGGCTTCTGCCTTGGTCGGATAAGTTCCCTCAGCGCCGTAATAAGGCACCTTGTCATTCTTGTATCCTACCGGGAATCTGACGTAGTCGTACTGGATCTCATCGATCCCGTAAGATGCGGCTTCTTCTGCAAGTTCAATCAGGTATTCCCAGTTTTCCCTGTTGTAAGGGCTTAAGAAGGGGCGCTTGCCTTCGCTCGAAAAGAGTACCAATTCGCCGTTTTCGTCCTTGATGGCTCTTTCGGGGAGCTTCTTGGCAGCGGTCGAGTCGTTGAAAGAAACGATACGTCCGATTATGCGCAGACCGTTGGAATGGCACTTGTCGATCATGTCCTTGAGAACGTAGTTGTCCCATACATAACCGATCTTCTTGGCGGTCTCATTCTTGGACATGTAGGGGATTCCGTATTCGTTCTTGAGGTCCAGTACTATGGTGTTGAGCTCGCTCTTCTTGCAGAGGTCGATGGCGGAATCGATCTTGCCGCCGCTGCCGACATAGACGCCTTTGACATTAAAATGCTCGATCTGCTTCACTTCAGCTTCGGGTATCTCTTTGAGAGGACCGAACATGGCATCTGCTTCAGGATTGTCAGGCAGCAGCTCGGTATGGAGCGATGCCTGAGTGGTGAAGGAATTCTCTGTGGAAATGATGGGAACGACAGTGCCGGTGGGCTTGTTTGCCGCGATCTTTGCGGAGAGGCTCCTGGTCAGTTTGGTTATGCCCGCAACGGAAATGAGCACTGCCATTACGACCGCTATGATGACCATAGTGGTGAACATGTGCTGAAGCCTTAAAAGGCGCGCTGCCTCATACGGGGAGTTGACTTTCTGGGGCTTTTTTCCTGCGGTGTTCTTTTTCATAGAGATAATTATACAAGGCGATCGAAAAATGACAAACCTTATACCGAAGAAGGCTCGTTTATGTTAAAATACTTAAGTTATAAATCTTTGATTTTTCAATGAGGTTGATATGATCGTACGCAATTGTGGAGGGGGGATCGTTTTCCGTGGGGACAAGGTCCTGCTCGTCTGCAATGACAAACATGAATGGGGTTTCCCAAAGGGCGTGATCAGGTCAGCCGAGACAGGCAAGATCAACGATCTGGTTTCCAAGCGCGTTAAGGAAGAAACAGGCATAACCGCTGCGGTCCTGGCACCGTGCGGTAAGACCAGTTATGAGTTCTATTCGATCAAGCGCTGCAAGCCGGTCCACAACAACATTTCCTGGTTCGTCATGGCCGCAAAGGAGGGCGACATCGTCATCACTCCCGATACCGGTACTATCAATGCCAAGTTCGAACCTGTCGAAAAGGCACTCAACCGCATTACCTACAGTCAGGATAAGGCTCTTCTGATGATGGCCTATCAGAAATACAGGGAGCTTGCCTGATTTGCCTAACGAATCCCGCCTGACGACCGAGGGGAATTCCCGCATCGAGATCAAGAAATCCATTTTCATAGGGCACTGCGCTTATGTTGCGAGCCCTGCTGAAGCTGCTGATTTCATTGCCAAAGAGCGAAAACAGTATCCTGATGCCAGGCACATCTGCTATGCCTGGAGGACCGGCGGAGATTCAGCCAACCAGAAGTCGAGTGACGACGGGGAGCCTTCGGGAACTGCTGGACAGCCTCTCCTGGCGCTCCTGACTGACAATGATCTCAACAACACGATAATCTGCGTGACCAGGTACTTCGGAGGCATCCTGCTCGGGAAGGGCGGACTCATGCGCGCTTACAGGGAGAGCGGCCTTAAGGCTTTGTCTGACGGCAGACCCGTTGAGATGACGGCCGGCAGAAAGCTTTCTGTCAGCTGTGATTACGCTTTTTATGAGAAGCTTTCCAGAAAGGCGTCGCTTTCCAGCTGGGCCTGCGAAGACATCAGTTACGGCAGCGGTGTTTCGCTTACTCTTCTGGTTCCGCAAAGCGATGTCGGCGCGGCGGAAACTTTCCTGGCTGACGAAAGCTGCGGAAAAGTGGTTCCGGAAGACGGCGGAGAGATAATGATCGCAGGCGGCGAAATTGCGCTGAACTAACCGCCGTTTGACACATTTTTGCCTACACTTCCTTTTATTTTGCGGTTAAACTTGAATATGGAATAATGATGATTCACTCAGGATCGAGGTAACACAATGGAAGATAACAACAATCCCGTTCAGGAAAATCAGGTTAATAAAACGAGTTCACAGGCTGATCCCGCAGCACCCGTGACGCCGCAGCCTGCAGCATTTGCACAGGCTCCGCAGCAGAGCGCAGCACCCAATCCCGCAGTTATCTATCAGCAGCCCGTCACACAGCAGGGTTATTATGCAAGACCGGTTTCTCCGGTACCTTACGGATACGGTGTGTATGCGCGTCCGGTCCAGCCGGTCCAGCCGGTTCAGCCCATGCAGCCGATGCAGCCCGTCAGACCGGTCCAGGCAATGGTTCCGGTTCAGCAGATCCCGCAGTATCAGGCAAGACCCTCTGCAGCGCCCGTAAATCAGGCAGTTCCCCAGTCTGCAGCTCAGGCTGACAAGACCGCCGGTGATTCAGGCAGCGGCAAAAAGCGCAGCATCGTCATGCCGGTCATCTTTTCGATTGCATTGACTTTGCTCCTTGTATATTCCGTGGCACAGACCCTTTATGTCGTAAATCTCAACAAGAAGCTTAATGACATAACGGCTCCGGCAAAGGAAACAACTGCAGAGACTGAGCCTGAGGAGAGCGGTAAGGAGAGCGAGCCTGCCGAATCAGAAGAACCCGGGGAGACCGATGAGAGCGGAAAGCCCGGATTCTCCATTGATAAGGCTGATCCCAACAGGAAAGTCCTCACTACCACACAGATAGTTGCAGAGGCAAGCCCTGCCACCATCCCCGTATACATCATGAAGGGAAAGGGCGAGTCAGCAAAGAAAGCAGCATCCGGAACCGGATTCATCATCACAAAGGACGGCTACATCGTTACCAATGCGCACGTCGTTCAGTATGTTACGGATTCTCCCGCGAAGTACTTTGTAACGGTACTCCTTCCTGATGACACCAAGCCCGTCGAGGCAGAAATCGTAGGATCTGACACCCAGACTGACATCGCGGTCCTTAAGGTTAAGGGCGATAAGGATCTCCCCAGCCTCAAGTTCGGCGATTCTGACAAGCTTCAGAGCGGCGAGACTGTCATTGCCATCGGCAATGCTCTCGGACAGCTCGATGATACAGTTACGGTCGGCGTTGTTTCTGCAACGAACCGTGACATCAGCAACAGCGGATACACAATGAAGGTCATCCAGACCGATGCGGCCATCAACAACGGCAACAGCGGCGGACCTTTGATCAACTCTTACGGCGAGGTTATCGGAATCACCAATGCAAAGATCGCAACATCAACTTCCGAAGGCCTCGGTTTTGCGATCCCCGTAAACTCAGTTAAGAGCGTAATCGAATCACTCATCAACAACGGTAAAGTAACAAACCGTCCTTTCTTCGGTTTCTCAGTCAGATACTGTGCTGAAGGCGAGTACGAAGAGGGCAGTGAAGCCGGCGTTTACATCTATGAAGTCGTAAAGGGCGGCCCTGCTGCACAGGCTGGCGTCAAGGTCGGTGACAGACTCGTAAGCCTTGACGGTGTTGAAATAAAGACCACAAATGATATTATACTTGTGCGTGATTCACACAAAGTCGGTGACAAGATCGAATGCGTCGTTGACCGCGGCGGTGAGAACCGCACTTTGTCACTCGGTATCGGTGACAGCGGCGATTACCAGGATGCAGGATCTTCAGGTTCTTCCAAGAAGAAGGCTGATGAAGACGATGACGATTATGAAGATTGATACCGGTGCGTAAGGAGGGGAATAAATGAGCAGCGGAGCAAGACAGAATGTCGGTAAAAAAGTGGTTGCATGGATCATCATCGGAGCTATGCTTCTCACGTTCGTATTTGCGTTTATTGTAGTTATCATGTCCCAGTTGCAGAAATAATTACTGCACACAGATTATTTGAACCAATGAAGGATGTCTCATGTGAGGCATCCTTTTTGATTTTCGGAAACGGCAGTCTCATGAGTTGGACCTATAAGGAAACACTTTTTGTCTCCCTTATAGGCAAAATCCTGAGAAAAACGGCTTCGGAAATGAAAAAAGACCTATAAGGAACGCGGTTTTGGTTCTCTTATAGGTAAATTTCCGTTTTCGCGCGCTGAAAAGCTCGAAAATTACCTATAAGGAAAAAGAAATGCTCCGTCTTATAGGTAAACCGGTTTTCGGGATCGCAAAACAAACAATCCATACAAAAAGGACTGCCGCGGAAGCAGCAGTCCTGAAGTAAACGGGTTAAAACACTGATTACGGTACGTCGCTGATCTGGTCCAGACCTTCCTTATGGAATTCCCACATGTAATCAGCGGCCTTGGAGTTGAGGAAGTCCTGATAGTTGTTCTGCCTGATGTAGCTGTTGACCCTGTCGTACCACTCGGGGTTGGACGACTCGGAAAGGAAGTAGATTACATAGAATGTGCCGTCTTCCTCAATGATGGTCTTGTCGCCGAACTTACGGTCGTCGGAGAAGATCCATCCCGCAAGCGTGCTCGAATACTTTTCGAAATAGATGTTGTCATCCTGCTGGATGGTGAGCTGACCGGAGAGAACGTTGTCGTTGAATACGTTCTCGATCTCGGAGCAGCTGTCAGAGTCATCAATGTAATCGAAGATCTTCTGAGCGAGAGCCTGTGCGCCGGAAAGGTCAGGTGCCTGATCTTCCTTGGTCTGCGAGTTGACTGACATGATGTAGCAGCTGCGCATGGGGGAAGTCATGCGGTGTCTCTGAACGAATACGAGGATGATGGGGAAGCCGTCCTCGTCGGGGATTATTGTTGAATCGCCGGTCTTGCGCTCATCGTCGAAAAGCCATTCCCTGAAGTCAGTGTGGGTGAAATCATCGTAACGTGCATCGGGAACGAGTGTTGAGTCTTCCTGGTCGAGCGTGTTTGCGGCTGCGCCCTTGGGGAAGATCTTCTTGGCCTCTTTCTCGAACTTTGAAGGATCGCGGTCCATGGCATCGATGATCTGCTGTGCACGGAGGTTCGCTGTCTCGACGAATGCAGGATCGCGCTGCTCGAAGTGGATTCTGAGAAGCTTGTAGCTTACTACGTCATAGATGTTGGGGGACTCGTTGTATGCTTCCTCTGCCTGATCTTCGGAAGCGGAGAGCTCAGCGAGCTTCTCGTCCTGTGCATAGTCATCTGTGAAATACTTCTTGGAGAGAACCCTTATGATGCACTGCTCATCGACCTGAACGCCGAAGACACCCTTGATGTATGTGTCGAGGGGAACACCGAGCTCGTTTGCCTTTGACTTGAGCCAGTCAACGTAAGCGTTTGCACGGTCAGTATGGCTGGGTTCGATCTGATAGCCCTTGGCTGTTGCATCATCGTAAAGGATCTCCATCTTCTGAAGGTCCTGAGCGGTGAGGTAACGGAAATAGTCCCTGTATGTGGGGAAAGAGTCATCGTCCGGATAAGGTGATGAGAGCATGGTTACTGTTGAAGCTGCGAAAAGATCGACACCTTCGCTCAAAAGCTCGAAATGATACATGAAGCTGAACTCGTCGCTCGGTATGTCTCTTCCGTGAATGGTGACGGGGCTCCTGAAGGATTTGTCCATGCCTGTGTCGATGAAGAATGAGAGCATTGCAACGATCGCCACGATGAGGACGGCGGTTATGACGAATGCTATGCCTGCATTCCTCTTCATGCGCTCGTTCTTTTCTTCGCCGCTTGTGACTATCCTGTCTGCAAGCCTGTCGAGCTCGAAAACGGCCTCGTTAACCTTTTCGGGTTCAGCTTCGTTTTCTTCTTTCTCGGGCTCTTTTTCCTTATCTGCAGCCTCGGGTTCAGCCTGATCGGCTGTCTCCTTGCCGGTAAGAAGCTCGGGATCGATCTCAGACAGATTCTGGAGAGTTACGTGCTCTTCCGGTTCTGTCTGTACCGCCAATGCTTTCTCGCTTACTTTAGGCTCGCGAACCTTTTTTTCTTTTTTCTCTTTGTTTTTCATCAGATTTGGTTATCCTTCCTTGGGAGTTACGAGATTGATGGCACGCGGCACGCAGGAGATCCTGATGGGCAGCGACGGACCTTTTTCACCGTCAAGATCCAGAGAGATCTTATTTGCCGCATCCGGCGCCTCAATCGAAAAATCGGTTGCCTGAAAATATATGACCTTATCACTGTTGATGTGGTCACCGACGATGATCCTGCCGAAAAGAGGCATGATCTCGTTGAGCTCGACTTTTTTGAGTACCATTACGTCGAGAAGTCCGTCGGTTACGTCAGCGTGTGACATGAGATTTCTGAAACCGCCGACACTGCTGGTGTTCGAAACGAAGAACATTACCGCATCGGTCTCTATGGTCTCATCACCGTTATGGATGATTATGTGCTCGGAATTGTTGAGCGAGGGGATATCCTTCATCGCGGATATCCAGTAAGCCACGGGCCCGAGAGCTGTCTTGAGATCGGGCTGTACGTTATAGATGACATCTGCAAAAGAACCAGCAGCCAAAACGTTCATGAAATAGGATTCGCCGGCTTTGCCGCAGTCGACCCTGATGAGTTCGGGGTCTTCAAGCATTCTCGCAAAGTCCTGCGGGGCAGAGGGGAGATGGTTGATCGTAGCGAAGTCGTTGACCGTACCGGAGTTGTAGATGGCTACCGGGATGTCGATCTCAGCTCTCATGAGACCGGTGACTACCTCGTTGACCGTTCCGTCTCCGCCGGCTGCTATGAGTATGTCGTATTCCTCGGGGTCAGTATCCATGGCGTAATTCATGGCATCGAAACGCTTTGCCGTGTAGTTGATGTCGGCGCGTTCGATCGACCCCTTCATGGCAAGATATGAAAGGACGTTCTCAATGTTCGAGCGCGCGGTCTCACGGCCCGAAGAGGGATTGAGTATGATCTTGAGTCTTAAGCCCATTCAGTTTCCTTTCACAAACATAATTTTTGATTATTGACACTTTAACATAAAATGCCAATGTAATATCCAAAAGTGTGCTATTATTAACACGTTTGTAATTTTATAATAAATAAATAAGAAAGACAGGTTTTGTTTTGAGCAAAAATAAGGCACTTCTCAAGTCGAGGTATGGCAGGCTGGCAGAAATCTGGCCGCAGCTTCTTCTTGCTTTTTCTTTTCCTCTTTTAACTGTTTTGGCTGCACTTGTCATAACCGGATGCTATCCGCTTGGCGACCGCACCATGCTTACCGTTGACCTTTATCACCAGTACGCACCTTTTGTCGTAACGTTCAGGAACAAGGTCCTGTCCGGCGAGTCACTTCTTTACAGCTGGAATGACGGTCTTGGCCAGGAGTTCTATGCGGCATATGCGAATTACGCGGCATCCCCGCTCAATATCTTTGCACTGCTGTTCACGGCAAAGACGATCCCTGTCTTCATCGGTATCGTCACATGCCTGAGAGCCGGTCTTTCCGGTCTTTTCATGATGTTCTTCCTGTCTGAAAACGACAACGACAGGGTAGACAATATTACAGTTGTTTTTGCCTGCTCCTACGCACTCTGCGGATGGTACATCTCATATTTCTGGAACATCATGTGGTGCGATGCGGTCGTCTTGCTTCCGCTTGTCATGCTGGGCCTGAGAAGACTTCTGATCGAGCGTAAGTGTGCTTTTTACGCTGTTACTCTGGCGATACTTATCTTCAGCAACTACTATGCGGGATTCTTCGTCTGCCTGTTCCTGGTAATGTTCGCTCCCGCGTATTATGTAATGCTCTTTACTCCCGGAAAGCCCAAGGGCGATCCCATGAGACTCTGCTTCAAGACATTTATCGGAGCTGCCCTGAGATTTGCTTTCTCCAGTGCCGTCGCGGCCGGTGCCACGGCAGTCCTTACGATACCGACCTACATGATCCTGCGTCACTGCTCCGCGACCGGCGATTCGCTTCCCAAGGATTTCACGCTCCAGAACAACCTGTTCGACTTCCTCGGAAGACTCATGGTCGCCGCAAACCCGAACATCCGTGACGGTATGGCAAACGTTTACAGCGGCATCGTAGCGGTCATCCTTCTCCCGCTGTTCTTCATGCTCCCGAAGAAGACGGGAATCACATTAAGACACAAGATCTCTTTTGGATTACTGATCTTCATCATGTATCTGAGCTTCACAAACAGGACGCTCAACTTCATCTGGCACGGACTCCATTTCCCCAACCAGATCCCTTACAGGGAATCGTTCCTTATGAGCTTCCTGCTTGTTTTCGTTGCATTCCTTACCATAAGAAGGATAAGGAGCCTGCATCTCGGATACATAATGGGTTCCGTTGCAGCATGGTTCGGATTCCTCGTTCTTTATGAGAAGTTCGGCAAGGGCAACGAGAGCTATATCCAGATCGGATGCACGCTTCTGTTCATAATCATCCAGGGCGCGGCTCTCAGGGTCGTCAGCGATCCGAATAACGGACGCTCATCTTTTTACTGCGAGACACTTCTCACGGTCACGATGCTGGTGGAGATCTTTGCTTCCGCGACCATTTCCATCGGACTCGTTGCCGAGCACGAGGGTTTCTCGTCTTATGAACCTTACGGAAGAAACCAGCCCCAGATCACCGAATACGTCAATTCAGTCGAGGGTACTGAGGGACACAAGAAATTCGAGCGTTCCGAGCTCTTCCCGAACAACATCTGCGATATCCAGGCTCTCTATGACGTAAAGGGAATCTCGATCTTCTCGTCAACAGCAAGAGAGAGCTTCGTTAAGTACATGAGAAACTACGGATTCCACAACAACGGAATCAACGGTTTCCGTAATGCTGGACTCACAAGGGTCACGGCGACTCTTCTCGGCATAAGGAACCTTGTCGAGACTGAGAAGACAAAGAGCGTTCCTGCGCTTTTCGAAAAGGAATACAGCAACGGTCCCGTCACGTCATGGGGCAACCCCGATGCGCTCAGCGTCGGCTACATGGTCTCTGAGAAATTCCCGGATTATATGCCTGATTATCATGACCAGGGCGATGTTTTCGAAAATACCAACAAGTGGATCAACGCGATGGGCGTTGAAGGAAATGTTTACAAGCCGGTGAATCTGACGGCCGATGAGTCTGTCGGAATGAGCACGAGATATAAAAAGAATTCCATGCTTTCTTATACGATCGAGGCTGACGACGATGACGACTGCGAGTTCACGGTAACGATCGATGATGCCAAGATCGGTGCGGATGTCTATATCTATGCCGGATCGAGCAAGGGCGGAAACGCTACTGTTACGGTCGGCGAGACAAGCAGGTCATTTGAGATTAGAAGCTACCAGATCATTACGCTCGGCGTATATGACGGAACTCCCATGAAGCTCAAGGTCAAGTACTATGATCCGCCGACGGCTTCACCGCTCAAGGTCTACGGTTATCAGCTTGATGTTGATGCTTACAGGAACATGGTCGAAAAGCTCTCTGACGAGCAGCTCGACGTCACATCCTATGACGCCACATCGCTCAGCGGAACCATTACAGCTAAGGAATCAGGACTCCTGTTCCTTACAATCCCTTATTCCGAAGGCTGGTATGCATGGGTTGACGGTGAAAAGGCTGAGATCGTACCCGTAAATGATGCTCTTATGTCGATCAAGCTTGATGCAGGCAAACATGACATCAGGATCGAATATATCCCTGCCGGATTCAAACCGGGTGTCTGCATAACCGGTGCTTCCATAGTGATCATAATCCTGCTTGCCGCTGTTCCCGCTCTTGTCAGAAAAGCGCGCGCATCGAAAAAAGCAGTTGCAGTAGCAGTAACTGAAGGAGCCGCTGTTCCTTCCGAGCCTGCTCAGGCTGACGAAAGCCCTTCTGCTGAAGAGACTGCTGAACCCGCATTGCCTAATGAACCTGAAACACCCGCTGAACCGGAACTTACGGAACAGAGTGAAGAGCAGGAGCCTTCTGATGCTCCTGAAACTGAAAAAACGGTAAATGCTTCACCGGAGGACGAGTCCGCCGAACCTTTATCAGGAAACGGAGACGGCGAACAATGATAGGCACCCGTACGGGCAGGGACAAGTTCATAGACGGACTGGTGATAACCTTCCTCGCGGCAGCATGCGCAGCCACGGTTGCTCTTAACATCGGTCAGATGATAGAACCCGGAAAGATCCTTCCGACAGCTCTTTCAATGCGCTCCGGCGAGATGAACGAGAACATAATAGCGGGCCTTACGGCTGCTGAAGAGGATGTAGCCGGAATAAAGGCTGGACTGACTTCTGCCGGCATCTGGACGGCAATATCCGACCATAATCTTGACCTCTTTTTCCTGATCGCGCTGCTCCTTCCGCAGAGTCTGACGAAGGCAGTGCTGACTGCAGGATATTTCATAAGATTCGGTCTTGCGGCTGCAACGATGTATGCTTTCTGCTGCCGCCATACAGGCCTCGGCAGGCTTTATTCATTCCTGCTCGGAATGATGTATTCGCTTTCCACCCAGATCATACTGACTGCCCAGTTTGCGTCAGTGATGAACATGGTGATCCTGCTGCCGGCTGCACTGTCGTCATTTGACTCATATCTGAGAGAGAGGACCTGGAAGGCCTTCGGCCTGTCATGTCTTTGCAGCTGTCTCATTGCGGCTTCCGGTGAATTCGGATGCCTTTCCGGCATTCCGTTCCTTGCCGTGGCGGCGCTCGTACTGCCGATAGGCTTATATACCGGCAGGCGCAAAGTCGTTTCGTCATGGCTGAGGCTCCTTGTAGCGGTCTTTTCCGGCGTTGCCATGGCAGCTTTCACCGTAATACCGAGATTTATCGGCAGAATGCCTGACTTTGACGTTGTCGATGCATTTAAGAATGCCGAAATGAAATACAAGCTCTACGACCTCTTAAGGCATATGTTCGTTGCACAGTCAGGCGGTCTTGACCGTGACATGGCTCCGGCTTTCTATATCGGAATACTTACGATCGAAGCTCTCATTCTTTTCTGGGCAAACTTCAAGATCCCCACCCGCATAAAGGTTACCGCGGCGCTGGTGATAATTGTCTGGTATGCATCATGCGCTTCATCGTTTGTAAGCTCGGCCGTCAGCATTTTCGGTGAAGACGCGGTTCTGGCTTCTTCAAGGCTTATCTGCCTGGAGGTATTCCTGTTCTTCTACGCGGCAATTTCGCTCAGGAACATCAGCGGTGTATCGTCAGGTGCCCTGTTTGCGGCATTCCTGGTCCCGATGGCATTCCTGGTCTTTTCCGGAAACAATTACTCTGACATCAGGTTTTCAACGACGATCAATCTCGGAACGGCAGTTGCCATGCTGGTCTGCGGCCTTGTCATCAGACACATAAGGCTTAATCCCGACGGAAAGAAGTTTAAGACTTTCGTGGCAGCGGCAGGAGCTCTGGCGATAACGGTCAATGCTTCATTCATTATGTTCAACAACACTATAAGCACATCTGACACGGGAGTCGTGATGCTTCCCGTCATCGATGAGACACAGAGTGAAGATTACATCCCGGAGGAGGATTACGGTCTTTCGGTGTTCACGAAAGAGAAGAGATACCTCCTGCTTTCTGAAGACATCAGCACATATACTCCCACGGGTTTTGCGGATGGTTTCAACCACATGTCGAACATGGCAGGCTGCGGCGAGTATTTCGAAGACTGCAAGCTTTCGCTTGAATTCAGCGACCAGGCCGAAAAGAAGTCCGGTGACGTTCACAAAGTAGGCGAGGGGTTCTCGTCGATAACTTATGAACTGAACTGCGAAAAGGGCGACAGGATCTTCGTTTACAGCGGTTTTGACGGCAACCTTACGATCAGGAACACGAACGGCGATTTTGAAGAGGAAACGGATGTTACCGGTCCTTCGCTTGCAGAGATCGACGGAAGTGAAGGAAAGCATGAACTGGCTTTCTACTATGATCTCGAAAAGGAAGAGGAGAACCTTCTTGCCGTAATGCGCATCAGAAAGAGCGCTTCCGGAAACCTCGAGAAGGCAACCCGTGAGATGAATGACAATTCTTTCAGCTTCAGCGGAAAGGACCTTCCTGAAAAACATACAGGATCTTATGCTCTTATTACTTCTGAAACCTATGATCCTGCCCTGAAGGTTACCGTTAACGGTAAAAACTGCAGGACATTCAGATATCTGGGTCTTTTGGGATGTGTCTTTAACGGAGGGAACGGAACTGAGGAATACAGCGTGAAGATCACAAGGACCGTTCCGGGTCTTTCCGGCGGCATAGCGCTCTCGGTTGCAGTCAGTCTTGCGGTGATCACAATTCCTGCAATATATAAGTATAGTAATAAAAATAATAAGAAAAGAAAGGGTGCCGAAGAAACTAATGCTGAGCAAGAAGATTGTTGACGGCTGCGAGTTCGTAGTATTCGATCTCGAGTGGAATCAGCCGATACCCGGCAAGACTTATGATTTCGACTGTTCGACTCTGACAGGCGAGATCATAGAGATAGGCGCCTGCAGGTATGTTTACGAGAACGGTGACCTTCTCTGCAAGGGAACCTTTTCCGCTGATGTAGTGCCTGCGGTTTATACAAGGCTTCACTATCATGTGAGGAAGGTAACTCACAAGAAGAACAGCGACCTCAAGAACGGTCAGCCGTTTGCCGAAGCTTACAAGGGCTTCCGTGAATTCTGCGGAGATGACGCGATACTTGTCGGATGGGGCAACTCCGATCCGGCCATGCTGAAGATGAACCTTAAGTTCTTCGGCATGGATCCCAAGCTCGGGATGCAGTTCCTTGATCTCCAGCCGATCTTTTCGTTCTTTGCGGGACAGAAGGGCAAGCAGAGGAGCGTTGAAGCCGCAGTCGATTTCTACAACATCGAGAAGAAGGACATATTCCACAGCGCCACTGCCGATGCGCAGTATACCGGCGAGGTGTTTGAGGAGATCTTCAGACACAACAAGCCTTCGGAGGTAATATCCGCCATTTCAAGTTCATCGATCGATCCCGATCTTAAGAACGAGTTCAGCCTTGTCGGCGGCGAGGCAAAAGATGCCGATTCCGCACTGAAGCTTATCGACGGGTTCACGGGTGTCTGCCCGCTGTGCGGCAAAAAGCTTACCGCCAGGATCGGCAAGTTCCGCATCCGCAAGTCACAGTATGCGCTTTTCAGCTGCTCCGAGCATGGTGAACTTTTCTCGAGATCAAGGATCAAGAAGAACAAGGCGGGTATGTATTACGCATCTTCCGTTTTAAGATTTGCGACACAGACGGATTATTATCTGGTTGCTTCCAAAAAGGAAGAGTTCGACAAATACGGCGCTGCAGGCGCTCCTGCGGTTCCGAAGGAAGAAAATTCTGAAGAAATCGACAGTTTGTAAACGAAATGTTAACAAAGTATGTAAAAAAGATTAGCAAATTTGGAATTTTCTGTTGAAATTTGGCCTGTGATATCATAAAATATGTCTAAGATATTGGATATGTTTGCGTATTTTATGCGCAAACCATTGAAATCATTGAATTGTAACAAATCACATAAGAAGGAAGGTGCTTCTATATGATGAGAAAGTTTAACAAGAAGAAGGGAAGCAGACATGGTGCGATCCTCGTCACCGTTGTTTTCATCCTGGCATTCGCAATCATCTTTATTGCAGCTGCCATGGTGCTTACCCAGAACACAAGAAAGCGCATCTACACAGAGGCCGAGAGCAATCAGGCAAGGCTTACTGTTACTTCTGTTGCAGAAGCTTTCTACCGTGCTGTCGAGAAGTGCGAGTTTCAGGATGCCGACATCATCAGCCTCTGCACAGCTACTACGCCAATCAGGGTGTATGCATCTACGAAAGCTGGTACTATTCCCGGACTTGAGAACTATAACACCACAAGTACCGAGAGCTATACCACAGTAACATTTTCCAGATCTCACAAGGGTGCCGGTTACGGTACAACGGATGATGATTATTTTTACTATGCTGATTTCTCAACACATATTGAAGGTCAGGTAGAAAATGTCCGTGCAAAATTGAGATATAAGAAGCCCACTGATTCGAAGACCGGTGCACCTTTTGGCACACAGGTTGACCTGAATGGTGAGTTCGGCAACAACAACCTGAATAATGTTGGTGACGGTAAGGAAAATGATCCTGACAATATCTTCCTCGTTAGAAAAGGCGGTATGAATACTGATGGCGGATTCTCAAGCCATGCCACACTGATCTATTGTGACGGCGCAGTTGCTTTCAAGGATGATGATCATTTATCAACAGATGTTGTTTTCCTTACAGGAGCATACCTCAAGGCAAATGATGACAGTACTAACCCTAAGGGAAATCTTAAGAACCTTTTCTTCTATGGCGATTCAAATAATAAGACTGATATCGCTGATAACGGTACTAGCGGCTGGTCAAGAAATTTCCATGGTGAACTCGATCTCAATGGTACAAAGCGCAAATTGAATTTCTTCCTCTGCAACCGTACAGATAATTGGAAGACATGGACCGAAAAGGCAAATGTTTATGAGATCGATGAGGATGGTAATATTACCAAGACTATCCAGGGTTCTGATCCTACTGCAGATTTGAAGACAGATGATTTCAAGACCAGGGCTTCTAAGTATGCTGCATATAATAACAGCTATAAGAAGGGTGGAACGAACACATTCCCTACAACCGAGGATTTCCTCGCCAGTGCAAGGAAGACACTCGATATTGACGAGACACATCCCAGCACTGCAACCAAGACTTCGCTTGGCGATTTCCTTGTAACGTACAATTACTATTCATACAAGAATTATCTGCCTTCTGGTGAGTATTATTTCAATACTGACGGATCAAGCACAGCCAGCAATGACAGACCCGGAATCAAAGATAATGCAGCTAAGAATACGTATGTAATCGTACTTGAGAGGGATAAGAATTACAGATTCTGGTTCGGAGCCGGCCAGACGTTCAAACTCTTTAACGTAATCTTCGTCATGAACAATCCTGTTAAATCAAAGCCTGTACTCTTCCTGCTTGAGGATGGTGCAAAGGTCTATTGGCCGGGCGGCGGAAATGCTTCAGGCGGTAATTTCTGCGGAAACGGAATCCTTGCCGTTGAAGGAAGAACAACTTATGACACTGCTGAAAAAGCGTACAATTTTGTCATAAACAATCAGAATAAAAATGCTAAAACTTTCGAAAACGATTCCACTAAATACAGCAAGCATTATGACGGAAAGAATGAACCTTGCGCTATGGTCATCGGTATGAACGATAACCTTTTCCAGACAGATAAGCATTTGATTCTGGAAGCCTTTGTTGGATTGTTTAACTTCAAGAAAGATAAACCGACAACGTCGCGAATATCTTTCAGAAACGCTGATGATTCAGTCATATATGGCAGAATAATGACCGATCAGTTAGGTTTCGGTGCTGGTGAACAGAAAGACTCAAGTAGTATTACAATGCCGGCAAGCCCTGGAGCTTCAACACTCCCTAATCCGAATCCTAAGATCAAGAAAGTTGTAACCGGATTCAAACTTGAATCAATGGTATACTACTATGGACTTGGCTAAATAGACGAAACCTAATCGATTAATCAAAAAAGACCCGAAGCTTGACTTCGGGTCTTTAATTTGAGATTAAATCTTTTTGAAATATAAATTATTCAACCGTTATCAGATGAGTCGCTTCAATTACTTCCATGGAAATATCGGAAGCAGGGCAAACGATTATGTTTCCGTGAGATACATATTCAATGCCGAAATAAGCGAGGCTTTCCTCACATACATAGGAAGACTTGGAAAGGCTGAAGAGCTTTTCAATCTTTTGAGCAAAAGTAACGTCATTGAGAAGATTGACAGCAGAATCGATCAGTATGACCTTTGCCAGATCGCTGCCGCGTTCAGCCAGTGAATCAAGAAATGAGCCCAGAAGTATGCGGCCATGATCCGAATCGGAAGAATAGTAATCATGCTTGATCAGAACGGTAACAGTTCCGCTTTCTTCAAGCATTGTCATTTCGGGAGCGGGTGTCAGCTCAAGATTGTTTTTTTCCCAATTGTTCATCAAAATCCCTCCTGTCCGAAGATAAGAAACGCATCGATCTCTGGATCGCATTCTTGCTGTTTCCCCAAGGTTTGTCGGAATTGCGGTAATCAAATTTGAGTGTGAACCATTCAACGTCTCCGATCAGCTCATTGAAAGCAAGATCGCTGGAAGTTGCTAGAG
>JAFWQF010000070.1 GCA_017509205.1 Clostridiales bacterium
AACAGCACTCATTTGCACGATGTTGTTTTCGCTCGCAGCTTGCAACAGCAGTAAGCCGCAGCAGACCGCTCCTGAGAGCACGGAGTCGACAACTGAGGTGACTGAGACAACCCAGGATACTGAAGCTACGGAAACGACAACTGCCGAGACGACCGAAACAACCGAAACAACTACAGTAGAGACCACAGCAGCAGAGACAACCCAGACCTCTGCAGCAGTCGGTAACAAAAAGGATTATGTTAAAGATAAAGTCGTTAAGCTCAAGGATAAGGATCACTATAACAAAAAGAAAAAGAAGTGGATCTATGAAACTTACGAATACCACTTCCCCCAGCTTCTGATCAAGTCTTCTTATGCGGATTCGATCAATAAGGCAATGGAAAAGAAGATCAGTGCCTACAAAAAAGAACACAAAACGAACGGATTTACCGATGGTGTCACAGAATACATTGCTTATCTTACTAAAGACGGCGTGCTGAGCATTGTCTTCATCGAGACCTCTCCAAATGACCATATTGACTGCCGCGTTTACAACATCGATGTTATAACAGGCGAGAAAGTCGATAACGCAAGGATTGCACAGATCGCAGGCGTAAGCAACATCAGGAAGACTGCCATGAATGCTCTGCAGGCTAAATACAACAAAGAAAAGTATTACAAGATCAAGAATTACAAGGTAGTCAAGAAGAACGGCAAAAAGAAGAACTCAATAGATAAGGATGTCGAGAAGTCATTCAACGAAAAGCACCTCAGTGCCAACATGAAGATCGGTCTGACTAATGAGGGCAAGATATTCTTCATTTCAGATTATATTGACGCAAACGGCGACGAAAGAACCGGCATTTACGATGCCAACGGCAAGGATCTGTATACTGAAAAGAATTCGAACTGGGTCAGACAAAAATAATAAGAAGATCAATGTGCTGACCTCGTACCGGCACAAGGGATCGATAAAAGAAACGGACGGTTCCGGTTGGATCCCGTCCGTTTTTTGTCGACGAAACCATAAGAAACACACAAATAAAACACACATCCGGCCGGAATATGTTTATAATTCATAGGAATAAGCGCGAGGAGATTTAAATGAAAAAGATATTAGCAACACTTCTTTGCATAACTACCGTCATGTCACTTGCAGCCTGCAACAAGAAGACTGAACCGACAGGCGAGACTACAGCCATTGTTACTTTTGAGTCATTTCCGAAGGTTTCAGGTGAGGCTTCTGCAACCGCAGCGACCGTAGCCAATCCCGCTTCTGAATTTGTTAAGGACAAGGTAGAAAAGGTCAAGCTGGCTTTTGAGGCTGACCCTGAGGATGGCGGGGAAGAAGAGGAAGAAGAGACCGAATTTCATTATCCCGAACTCCAGATCAAGTCCGCATATGCGGATGAGATCAACAAGGAAGTGTCCGGTGCTGTTCAGAAATACCTGAAAGATCTTGAAAAAGAAGATGCAGAGCACTTTTTCGCAACAGCGTACATTCCGTATCTTTCGAAGGATAACATCCTGAGCATTGTCTTCATATCCTATGAAGAAACCGACATGAACATATACAAGGTCTACAACATCGATGTTAAGACCGGTGAAAAGGTCGATAATGCCCGCATTGCGAAGGCCGCAGGCGTAACTGACATTAGGAAGGCCGCCATGGATGCTCTCCAGAACTGGTACAACAACATGGCGATCGTCAAGGTCAAGGACTATAAGGTAGTCCCGGAAGACGGTGCGAAAATAGACGAGCAGATGAAGGATGTCGAAAAATCATTCAGCGAAAAATACCTCAATGACAAGATGCAGATCGGTCTTACAGGCGAAGGCAAGATATTCTTTGTTTCCCAGGTCTGCACCATGGCAGGAGCTGAATTCTATGACTGGCTCTACGATGCCGGCGGCAGCACTTTAGACGATGAAGACAACCCGTACTGGGTAGGCATGAGGATTCCGGAAGAAGAGGATGACGAAGGTGAAGATGGTGAAGAGGGCGATGATGAAGATCTTCCCGATGATCCTGACGATGAGGCCTGATCAGGCGGTCTGAGCCTTCTTCTGTTTCCTGTTTTTCGTGCGACCTGCCGTGAGCATCAGTATCACGGCCAAAACGTCAACGCCAAGGATAATGAGTGAACCGTATCTCAGGAGCTTGTTGTTGTAATAGAACAGCGCCAGGACCGATGAGCTTTTTCTCGTTACGCCGAGGACTTCGTTGCTTTCAGGGTTGATGAAGATGTTCAGTCTGATGTGTTCCCCTTTTTCGACGATCGCCTTGAGCTTATCTTTGTCGTTGGAACCGAAGGTATCCACTCCGTCGACCCAGAACGGCTCAAAATCACTTCCGGGAGTCTCGATCTGTACCATCCAGCGCGTAGAGTAGAAGGTCATGCCGTTGCGCATGCGCTTGCTGTGAGTGGCCCCGACATCAACGGGAACCGAATCGACGTCTTTTATGACCTCAATGTTAGTTCCGAACCTTAAGAAGCACGTAAGCGCGATAAAAGCGAAACAGATTATGTTCACTGCAACGATACTTATTATTGAACTCTTCATACTGACTCCCGTTATTTTTCAGTTTAGAGCATTATAACCCATACCCTTGTTGCGATGTTTCTTTATATGCTGTATTGTTGACACATAAAGCATCAGGGAAGGTTTTTATGGTCCTTTATTTCAGCGCAACGGGTAATACCAGATTCATAGCCGAAGAACTGGCGAAAAGGCTGGGAGACGAACCCATCAATCTCCTTAAGAGGATCAGGGAGAAGGACTATTCCGCGATAAATTCCGAAAAGCCTTTTGTAATATGCGTTCCCGTATATGTTTGCGAGATACCCCCGTTTATCTGCGAACTGATACGCAAGACTCCGTTTGAAGGCAATAAGAACGTCTATTTCGTCTTTACCAGCGGAGGTTATTCCGGAATCTGCAGCACCATGGCAAAGCGCCTGGCACGTAAAAAAGGCCTCAACTACATGGGCTCGGCTGATTTCAAGATGCCAAGAAACTACATTGCCAACAACGCTTATCCCGAGCTTCCTGAAAGTGAGATAAGGAAAAGGATAGATGATTCATTTAATCTCGTCCCTGAGATCGCACAGCTCATCTCTGACGGCCAGAAACTGGTTAAACGTTCCAAGCATGTATGGCTTTTCGAGATCATTATCACGGTGCCTTTCACGCCCGTATGGACAAGGATAAGGCAGGGAGTGAAGAAATTCAGTTGTGGTGACAAATGCATCGGATGCAGAAAATGCGCTGCTCTCTGCCCTCTCAAAGTGATACGCCCTGATGAGAAGGGAAGACCCGTGTGGGACGCAACCATGTGTGCCCACTGCATGTCATGCATCCAGAACTGCCCCGTCGAAGCGATCGAATACGGTGACATAACGCCGCCCAAAAAGAGATATACCTTTGACAGGTATGATTTCAGAAAGCAGAAAGACTGAAGACCTGCCTATCAATACACTGATTTTGACGATAGTTTGCTTGAATTTTGCCTAATTGATTTAATCAGCCCCGAATTATAATTAGCCTGTGTTAACAAGCGCGGTTTTACGCCCGCTTGCGGATAACAAAGAATATTTTTACAGGGGTATATAGAAATGAGTAAAAGAATAATAGCGGTATTCATGCTGGCATGCATGATGTGTTCAATGGCTGCGTGCGACGCAACAAGTCTGATCCCGGGTCAGCAGAACAAGAAGCCTGTGGCTTCATCGGTGATAAATACTACTGCCACAACCTCCGTAACCGAACAGACGACTACGACAGAGGAAACTACTGAAGAGACAACGACTTCAGAAGAGACCACTTCCGAAGAAACAACCAAGGAAACGACAAAAGCCACTACTTCCGAGACGACAACTGAAGCTACCACGAAAGCTGCGACGCCCACACCGAAGCCGATAGGTAAGACAACGGTTACAAATGCCTACAGCAGAACTTTTACGATCAAGAACAATGGAAAGTTCACCACTAAGTACCCTAAGGTTACTATCAAGGGTGTCAGCACGGCTGCGGTAAACAAAGAGATCGCCAACAAATTCAAGGCAATAGCCAAGAAGAATGAAAGTGTGATCAAGTATTCGTACTACATCGGCAAGAAGTACGTTTCGATCCTGGTTACCGTAAACCTTGAAGCAGGCAAGGACGGAAGCGAATATTACGTATATAACATTTCAAGAGTGACAGGAAAGAAGCTTACTAAAGCCGAAATGCTCAAGCTCCTCAATATCAAGAGTTCTGCTTTTGACAAGAAGGTTAAGACAGGTGTCACGAAATGGTGGAATACCAACATCCTGAAGAATGACAAGAGCAGCAAAACAAAGAAGATGTACAATAACGCGATAGCTTCCAAGTCTATCAGTTCTGCAGTTCCTTTCGTGAATACAAAGGGCAAGACATGCTTCCTTCTCCGTCAGATGAAGGCACCCACACAGGCCGGAGTCAATGACATTTACGCAACCATCTGAATCTGACAGGCTTTATAAGAGAGAGTAATAAGACCTTATGTCTGCACAGCAAGCAGGGCACATTGCCAAAGGCTGCTGTGCGGGCAGAGGCGTACCGCAGAAAGGGCACGTCTCCGGACCTTTAAATTTGCCGGCATAGATCTTATTTGTTTCGTACTGTTCAACACGTATTCTTGAATCAGGATCGAGTGTCATGTCGGTCAGTGCGATCGATACAATGACCATTCCGCGCTGTTCCAGCCACACCTTTGAAACCGCTTCGTTGACGGCATCTTTGAGCTGGCTCTTGCTTGATTCAAGCTGGGGGAATGGGATCCTTTCCCTTACGGCGCAGATATTGAGTGCTTCCTTCATGTGATCCTGCAGTTCCAAGATCGGCATCTTAGGGCTTGAAGGAGTTCCCATTAGATCGTATACGCTGGTGTCTTTGCAGGTTATCTTGAAGAATCTGACAGGGTCAACTATACGGAATGAGAAAGTTAACCTGAATCGTAGATATAAAGTTCCGTAATTCGGATCTGGATAAGGTACGTTAAGGAATTCATTGGTGGTCTGATTCATTATCTCGAGCGCGTTGATATAGTAGATCCTCTGGATCTTATTTATCTCACCGCCGAATTTGAAACGGTCGAAAGCATCTCCAAATACACTTTCGATGCCTCCTGACATAACTGATCCCGAAGATGAATTCTGCCATGTATACAGGCCGGGCGTGGTAACACTGTCCACAACCTTGCCGCCGTCGGTCATGAGAGCATATGCGCCCTCAGGAACGAGTATCTGTGATCCTGAAGATATGATCTCGCTGCTACCCTTGTTGCGGCCTGTGGCATTAAGCCTGTACGCGCGTTTTACGAGCATGTCCTGACCTAAAGAATCAGTCCTGAATGCTTCAAGATACTGATCCTTTATTTCGGACTTTACCGAATCCGCGATAGTGCCTGTGATGTTGCTAATGAATCCCATGAACCAATTATATAACAATGGAGATGTCCAAAAGACAGAGAACTTTTGTATAAGGATATTAAGCACGTCCGATTAAGTTAACGGTAACGGCCTCTAAAAATGCAAAAACTTATAACTTTTGGCCAAAAGTTATAAGTTTTGCTATGATTTTTCGCGTTTACCGTTAACCGGAAAGATAACCAGACGGGTTAACGTAAGATTCATTAGTTGCCAAATCCTGAATTCTTAGGTTTTGAACTTTATACTTGCCCGGAATTCTCCTGATTCCGATGATCAGCCCGTGGCGTTATTGATATGCTTGTCTTCGAATTCCTTTATCCCGTCTTCATCTGCTTCCCAGATCACTTTTCCGCTGCGTGTGGTAAGCCTGGTCATGTCACCCCTGTCGCACAAAGGAATATAATCGTAATCCTTGATGTTAAACAGGCTGCGCAGTGCCGGTTTTACAGGATCCGTGATCTTATCCAGCAAAGTCGTATAGAATTCAACGTTCCATTCGCCGGTGTTAGTATTTCCGTCAGCGCTGTATCCGAATGAACCGCTGCCGTGATATACGATGCAGTATCTGTCATCTCTGAGTTCCACAGTGAAATTATGGCCGTCGTAAGGGATCTTGATCAGCTTGGTTGACGCATACATGCCTGACAGGAATAATACCGCAATGACCGCAAGAACAATGACGGCCGCAGTGAGCCTTTTCCATTTGGTCATGAACTTCTTAAGGCCCTTTATGGGCTTAGTGTCATCCATCCTGAGCTCAGGGCTTACGGGCAGGCTTACTTTGCCTGACATGTTCTCGAGTGTCTTTTTGCAGCTTTCGCATTCGCAGATGTGTTCTTCCACAAGTTCCCTGGACTCTTTGGAAAGAACGTCATCAACATATAACGGCAGCAGATCATTTATTACTTCGCATTTAATCTTCATGTTATATCTCTCCATTCTCAGTCATATACTTTCTGATCTCGTTTTTCGCCCGGTAAAAGGTCACGCGGGCCCAGCTTGCACTTTTACCGAATATTTCACCTATCTGTTCGAATTCGAGTTCTCCGAATACCCTTAGGTGAAACACTTCCTTATATGGCTCTTTCATGCCGTGAAGATATTTATGGATCAGTACCGCCGTTTCCTTGTCAGATATGACTTCTATGAAGTCTCCTTCTGCAGCAGGGATCTCCTCTGACAGTTCCTCGTCCGCTATCCATTTTCTTTTCCGGCATTCGCTCAAAAAGGTGTTCCTGGCGATGGTGAAAAGCCATGCTCTTATGTCTTTCGAACCGTCGAAAGAATCTATCGCCGTCAAAGCCTTAACAAATGTCTCCTGCGCGAGGTCTTCGGCAGAATCTTCGTCTTTGGTCAGGCTTAAGCTAAAGCGGTAAACGTCTTTGTAGCAGTTCTGATAAAGCTCTTCGAAAAGCATTTCTTTCCTCCTTTCACCTTAATAACGCACGGATCCGGAAAACGTTACAAAAGAATTTTGCGTCCGGGAAATATGATATCAAATGCAACTTGAACATCTCCATATGCAACTTATGCAGAATTGCCGTCACGGGCTTTTCGCATCTGTTAAAGTCACATCATCAAACGAAACGCAAGGAGATTTCAGAAAATGAAAAAGAACAAGATCATCAAGGCTATGGCAATCACACTGGGTGTAATCACCGTTTTGGGAGTTGCAGGATCAGCGGTAATGGGAGGCCTTGTTGCAGATAAGATACTTCACCAGAATGAGGGCAAGGATACACATGGCAACAGCATCAAGCAGCTTGAGGTATGGGGTTACGACATAGATTCCTTTAAGTATGAAGGTAAGGAAGTAAAAGCAAAGGCTGAGGACGGCAACGAAGTGCCCGGAACGTTTTTCGACGGTGAAGGCGATAAGCTCGTCATCCTGGTACACGGCGCAGGCGGAGACAGATATTCCATCTATCCTCTTGCAGAGCAGTACATCAAAGACGGCTACGACGTCATCGCGATCGATCAGAGAGGGTGCGGTACTAACCCTGACGACAAGGTTACCTTCGGAATCAAGGAGTCTCTGGACGTTAAGGCAATGGTAAATTTTGCAAGGACTGAACTTAATGCCAGGAAGGTAATCGTTCACGGCCAGTCCATGGGTGCCCAGACCGTAGCTGTCTATGCATCTAATGTCGTTCCCGGTGCCGCTGATGCAGCAGACGCAGTGATCTGCGACAGCCCCGTTCCCGGAATGGAACTGCTGCTCAACCTGTCATTCGGTGACGGCAACGAAAAGTCACTTTTTGCAAATTACCTCACGGGCACAAGCAAGATCTTCATGAAGCTT
>JAFWQF010000071.1 GCA_017509205.1 Clostridiales bacterium
ACGTCTTTTGCGATATCCAAGGAGTCGCTCGCAAAGATCGCTTCTGACTATGTCGGCCAGAGAGTAAAGATATCTTTCAAGGAAGACTGCTGGGATTCTGATGTCATTACGTATGGAAACACCAAAAGAGGAAAGAACGTGATCCTTGATGCAGATGATAACTGGATCTTAGTGGAGGTCACGACATCGAAGAACACTTTGCAGAAGATATTCCGCCTCGACTCAATCGACGGACTGACACTGGTAAAAGAGTGAAAAATGGCTGTCTCATTAATCAAATAGTAGGTTGTCTTTTTTCAGCCATCATCCGATACCCGATGCCCTTGAATTATCAGATAAGTCCGTCTCCGGGAGCAGGGCTTTCTTCCGCAGGCTTTTCCTCTTCGAGAAGCGGATAGAATGTCACGTAGGTTCCGCAGTACATGCATCTTCCGCGCAGAGGTATCTTGGGAGCTTCCAGGACCGTCTTGCCGCATTTGGGACAGGTGCTGGACTTGGTCTCGTAAACCCTGTTCGCGATCTTCTTGTCCGTGAGCTCGATGATCTTCTGATTGATCTGCTCTCTGGAGATACCCTGTTCTGCCATGAGTGAAAGCAGAGCCTCGATCATGATCTCGTTCTTCAGGACTTCATTGTGCATGTTATCGAGCATTATGCCCGCATCAGCCTTGTTCTCATAGCTGCCTGTGCCGAGCGGAAACTGCTCGGAATTAAAAGAACCGTGGTTGTATCTAGCCATGACCATCCCTCCGTTTTCCCATGTCATAAGACCATTTTATCACAGGCCGGAATAACAGTTTGTTAATGGGTTAATCATATTTCCTTTTGCTTTTTACTGTTATAATTATTTTATCTGATGCGGAGGATAGGGAGATGAACAAGCGGATAGCTATATTTACCAATGGATTCAGCAACGAATTCATTGAACATATAGTTACGGGTTTGCAGAAGAAAGCCAAGGAAGACTGCGTAGACATTTTTGTCTTCGTAACATACTGCAGCACCAACGATCATGCGATGCAGAACAAGTGCCAGCTCAATATCTTCCACCTTCCGGATCCTGCCGATTTTGACGGTGCGATAATGCTCACCAACACTTATAATTTCCCCGATGAACAGGAACGTGTGTGCGCCCGTTTCCAGAGAGCAGGTGTTCCGATGCTCTCACTTGAAGTTGAAGTTCCCGACATGTCATGCATCAAGACCGAGAATTATAAGGGCGTCCACGATCTCGCGGTCCATCTTATAGAGCACCATAACGCCAAGAAGTTCATATATGTAAACGGCGTTGACGGCAATATCGAGAACGCCACCAGGCGTCAGGCCCTGGTCGATGTCTTAAAAGAACACGGTCTTGAGCTTTTTGCCGAATTCAAATGCGATTTCGGTTTTTATACATCCTATGTGCAGATGAAGAACTACATCAAGGAGGGAAAAGAACTTCCTGATGCAGTAGTCTGTGCCAATGACAATATGGCCCTCGGAATTAATTCGGCTTTGACCGAATTCGGGCTCAGTGTTCCTGAAGATGTTCTGCTTACCGGATTCGACATGATCAAGGACGGACAGTTTACGTTCCCGATCCTTTCCACGGTTTCAAGAGGATGGGAGACTTTCGGCGAATTGGCATACGACAAGCTCAAGTATCAGATCGAAAACCCTGATACGCGTTTTACTGAAGAGTACCAGTCTTATTTCGTTCCTTCTGAAAGCTGTGGCTGTCCAGCCTCTGATGAAGCCATAAAGAACCGTTTCAATGCGATCAGGAATTCCTATTTTGACAATCTGCAGCAGAGTATCATGGACATTTTCTTCATGGGTCTGCAGGTTCCTCTGTCTTTCGCCGAGAGGAAAGAGGATTTCTATGAAAAAGGCATACTCAGCACCAATGATATTCCCCAGTTGGGCCGTGATTACTGTCTCTGCACGGAACCTGAGTTCTTTGAACTCGATGATGACAGTTATCCTGAGAGGATACGCGGTTACAGCTCCAACATGGACATTCTCTATGAACTCCGTGACGGCAAAAGGATCTCTTTGAGCCATTTTGATTCCAAGACCCTTTATCCTGATTATGCTTACGAGGAAGGAAAATCCAACCTTTACATTTTCGCTCCGCTCAACTATCTGAATTTCATTATCGGCTACATAGCGATAAAGAATACTCCGGCTCTCCTTTTCAATCTCGGTCTCACCAGGTTCATAAAGAACATGAACGCACAGCTTTTCAGCATGCGCCGCCACATCTTCTCGCAGCGCACGAACCGTGAACTCAAGAAGGTCTACATGACCGACGGCCTCACGGGAATGTACAACCGCATGGGATGCCAGAATGTGCTCTACGACTTTATTTCTTCGCGTAAGGAAAACGGTCAGAGATCGATATTTGTTTTCGCCGACATCGACAGGATGAAGACGATCAACGACGTGTACGGACACCTTAACGGAGATTTTGCCATCAAGGCAACGGCTGAAGCTTTCAGGAAGCATTCTCCGGATGACTGGCTTTTCGGAAGGTATGGCGGAGACGAGTTCATAGCGGTAGGACCTTGCCCCGATGATGAGGCCATCAAGCAGCTTATCGGGCAGATCTCCGAGGCCATGAGTAATGAATTCAAGTCTCTCAATCTCGCGTTCATTCTTCACGCAAGTCTTGGTTATGCGGTTATAGAGCCCGGTGACGATGCGTCCATTGATGATTACATCGACCGTGCAGACAGATACATGTACGCCGAAAAGGAAAAGTATCACAAGTACATCGATTCGATGAATCAGCGAAAAGAGGAATGATCCCGCTTTTGCACCGGAGGGGAATTCAAAATGATAAAGCGTTCTCTGTCTTTGTTTGTTGCGTTAGTGATGACTGTGGTCTGTCTGACGGGCTGCTCGGCCGGATTCAAGACCAAAAAGGCATTAAAGGCAGCGAAAAGCTACGGAATGACTGAGGTCACGGCGTCTCAGCTTGCAGAACGCTGGAACTCCGGAGCGATCACCTCTCAAGACGAGACCATTAAGAAATATTTAAATATCCGCAACAAGATCTGTTATAAGTCCAAAGACAGCAATGAGGCCAACGATGTCTTCAATTCAGTGTACGGCTTCCAAAGGGATTCGGGTAAGTATGCAGGATTGGAAGAATTATTCTGCTGCGAAGAAGAATACGGTGACGTAATGCTGCTCGTTGCGGTCGACGAGAAGACCGCACGGATGGTATATGACTATTATCTGGAATTGTTGGAACCCTCAAATGAGAATTCTTCGACATGGGTAAAAGGCGGTTATGCTTACACGCTCCTCGTTGAACCGTCCGAGACACCCGGCACGGCGGATTATTGCGGCCTTTATGTTAAAGGAAAAACATTGCTGATAATCGAAAGCGATATATCACCGGAACACGATGAAAAGTTCCTGGATTATTTCTGCAAGGAACTCGGCGTGGTATCACCGCTGACTTTGAGGAAATAGATGAATCTCATCCCGATAAAAGACATTAACGATCCGGAGATGGACGTTTTCGCAAGGGCCACCGAGAATCAGCTCAGGTGTTATTTCGGGCACGGGGACGGAATATTTCTCGCCGAAAGTGCGAACGTGATCATGCGCGCGATAGAGAACGGTTATGAGCCCGTTTCGATGCTCGTTGAGACCGAACGCCTCGAGATCGAGGCAAAGCCCGTATTTGAATGCATTGAAAAGTACTGCGGCAGGGAAAAGCTGGAAAGCCTTCCCGTTTATGCCGCTGACCGTGAGACAGTGACAAACATGACCGGTCATCACCTGGTCCGCGGTCTTTGGATGGCTGTGAGAAGAAAGCCCGTGATCACTGCAGAGGAATTTCTGAAAGGCAAGAAACGCATCGCGGTCATGGTGGATGTCGTCAATCCCGTCAATGTCGGCGCGATCTTCAGGTCTGCCGCGGCCCTCGGAATGGACGGTGTCCTTCTTACCCATAAGTCCGTTGATCCTTATACCAGACGTACCGCGAGAGTAAGCATGGGTACGGTCTTCCAGATTCCCTGGGCGCAGGCAACGCTCCCTGAATCAGAGGGCATGAGCCTGATGAAGCTTCTCGGTTCAAACGGCTTCAAGACTGTGGCGATGGCCCTTACCGACGATTCAACAAGTGTGGACAACGATGAGATCAGGGCAAATGAAAAGGTGGCCATTCTGCTCGGTACAGAAGGCACAGGGCTTCCAAAAGACGTCATTGATGCCTGTGACTACCGCGTAAGGATTCCGATGCATTACGGCGTGGATTCGCTGAATGTCGCCGTCGCGAGCGCCATAAGTTTCTGGGAACTCATGAAGTAAATCTTCCCAGTTGTCGACATCAGGTTCCGTCTTTGTTGCTTAAGCAACAGAAGGGGCCTGTATTACTGATTGTCCGGCCGATCCGCCCCTGTGATAATGAGTCCATAATCACGAAAGAGAGGGCACGACAATGACAGACATTACCGTAAAGAACACTCATGTAACACCCGACAT
>JAFWQF010000072.1 GCA_017509205.1 Clostridiales bacterium
CCGTGAGCAGGTTATCATCAACACATGGTACGGCGGTGAGATGAAGAAGGGTATGTTCTCCATGATGAACTACTACCTCCCTCTCAAGGGCATCGCTTCCATGCACTGCTCTGCTAACACCGATATGGAAGGTAAGCACACAGCAATCTTCTTCGGTCTCTCCGGAACAGGTAAGACAACACTTTCCACAGATCCTAAGAGACTCCTCATCGGCGACGACGAGCACGGTTGGGACGACAACGGCGTATTCAACTTCGAGGGCGGCTGCTATGCTAAGGTTATCAACCTCTCCAAGGAAAATGAGCCTGACATCTACAACGCAATCAAGAGAAACGCTCTCCTCGAGAACGTAACTGTTGACGCTAACGGCAAGATCGACTTCGCAGACAAGTCAGTTACAGAGAACACACGTGTTTCTTACCCGATCGACCACATCGAGAAGATCGCTAAGAACGTTAACAAGATCTCCGCAGGTCCTGCAGCTGAGAACGTAATCTTCCTTTCAGCTGACGCTTTCGGCGTTCTCCCTCCTGTTTCCATCCTCACACCTGAGCAGACAAAGTACTACTTCCTCTCAGGCTTCACAGCTAAGCTTGCCGGTACAGAGCGTGGAATCACAGAGCCTACACCTACATTCTCCGCTTGCTTCGGTCAGGCATTCCTCGAGCTCCATCCTACAAAGTACGCTGAAGAGCTCGTAAAGAAGATGGAGAAGTCCGGCGCTAAGGCTTACCTCGTTAACACAGGTTGGAACGGCACAGGCAAGAGAATTTCCATCCCTGACACACGTGGAATCATTGATGCAATCCTTGACGGTTCCATCAAGAACGCTCCTACAAAGAAGATCCCTTACTTCGATTTCGAAGTACCTACACAGCTCCCCGGCGTTTCCACAGAGATCCTCGATCCTCGTGACACATACGCTGATGCTTCTGAGTGGGACAAGAAAGCTCAGGATCTCGCAGGCAGATTCATCAAGAACTTCAAGAAGTACGAGACCAACGAAGCTGGTAAGGCTCTCGTTGAGGCTGGCCCGAAGCTCTAATCCTTAAATTAACCCGACCAAGGTGGCCCCCGCTTAACCGCGGGGGCTTTTTTCGTGTTAAATTTTGTATTCTTTTTTTTATGATATCCGCACAAAAATAATTGACCTATCCTCGCCTCATTTGTAAAATGTATGCGTATCTATATACAATTTCACTTTATGGAGGACGTTTTATGAATTACAAGATTGTTGGCGACAACCTTCCCGCAGTAGTTATCTCCCTCGACCAGGGCGAGACGATCCAGTGCGAATCAGGTTCAATGAGCTGGATGGACAACTGCATCAAGATGGAGACAAAGACAGGCGGCATCGGCAAGATGTTCGGCCGTATGATCTCAGGTGAGTCCCTTGCACTCAACCACTACACAGCAGAAAGAGCCGGCGAGATCGCATTCGCTTCCTCCTTCCCCGGATCCATCGTAGCTATCCAGCTCAACGGCAACTCAATTATGTGCCAGAAGGGTTCCTTCCTCGCTATGTTCGGCGACGTTGAGATGTCCATCGGTTTCCAGAAGAAGCTCGGCGGCGGATTCTTCGGCGGTGAAGGCTTCATCATGCAGAAGTTCTCCGGTAACGGAACAGTATTCCTCGAAGTTGACGGTTCTGCTGTTGAGTATGACCTCGCACCCGGCGAAACAAAGATCGTTGACACTGGTTACGTTGTAATGATGGATTCCACAGTTACAATGGACGTTCAGATGGTTAAGGGCGTTGCAAACGTTCTCCTCGGCGGTGAAGGCCTCTTCAATACAACCCTCACAGGTCCCGGCCACATCACAATCCAGACAATGCCTATCTCCAAGACAGCTATGGTTCTCTATGCTGCTATGCCGCACAAGAGCTGATAGGAATTAGTTGCTAATCTTAAGGGGTTGTCATCCGACAACCCCTTTTTATTTGAGAAATCAGTTAAATGAATAGATCACGATTCCTGTGATTATGATCAGTAATGCGATTACCTTTTTTGGTGTAGGCTTCTCTTTCAGGAATATCGCGCTTAAGACCGTTACGAAAATGTATCCGGACGAATCGAGCACCGGCCCCATTGAAAGAGGTATCCCCTTGTACGCATATATCGACATGAAGGTAGCACAGAAAAAAATCATATAAGAAACAATAACAATCGGGTTCAAATACTCTTTGATAAAGGAACCGTGTTTCTTATTGGCAGACTTCTTAAGCAGTATCTGCGAGATAGAGCTGATAAAAACGCCAAAGACCAATACGCCGGAATAAAACAGAGTGCTCATGACGGCGTTTCCTCTGTGGCTTCATCATTTTTATTGTCAGAGAAAGAATACATGATTACTCCGGCAATGATCACGGCTGCACCTATCATCTTTTGAATGGTAATTGTTTCGCCAAAGAATATGATCCCCCAGATCATTCCCCAAACAACAGTAACAGCCTTGTTGGCATATGCTAAAGACAACGGGATCCTTTTTATTATCTGCTGCCAGACCACGGCATAAATGCCGAGGATCAAAATAAGAGTGCCATACAGCAAACAGAACCTGATACTCAAAAACTTGTTTTGAGACGCAAACTTACTGCAGACACTGCTGAACGAAAAGATCACCAGCAATACATGCAGCAAGATGAAAACCAGGATTTTGCTATTTTTGCCGTTCATTTTCAAACCAGGAGCTTTGGCATCGCACTGATAACTTTATCCAGATCTTTACTGCATACCAAAAAGTATCCTTTTCTGGTAGAACTGTCAGTTACAGCCGAATCCGGCATTGATACATTCGAATCCTCAACTATTATTTCAGGATACTTATCTTTAATAGCCAAATAGGCCTGATAGTCATCCTGATTAAAAATATAACGTATTCCCGCGTTTTGTTTCTCACCGAAAACTATTTCAGGCTTTTTCCCAAGAGCTGTCTCAATGACAAGTCTTACAAAATCGACTCCCGTTGACAGTCTGACCAAAGAACTGCCAATAAGATCACCGCCCATTCTTGCGCCGATCTCAATAATCCTTACACGTTGCTTACTGTCGATCTTAATTTCTGTATGCGAAGCTCCGTATTTGATCTTAAGACTGTCTAATGCATGATATACAACTTCCTGTATTCTTTCCTTATCCACAGCAAGATCAAAAGCCGGTTCAAGATGAGCTTTTTCAATATAGTCCGGGTTGCCTGTAGTGTACTTTTTCGTAACAGCCAGCATCGTATGCTTTCCCTGCCAGGAAATGCATTCTACACTGTATTCATTTCCATCAACGAATTCTTCAACCAATACCCTGCCGCTGAAGCTCTGCTCCTTAGCATGCTCATAAGCGTGAAGCAATTCTGAAGGATCCATGACTTTGGTTATACCGCGGCTGCCGGAACGGTCAACAGGCTTGAAAATTGCCGGATATGAAATGTTAAGATCCGACAGCTGTTCTTTACTGGTAACCTCTATGCTCAACGGAGACGGATCACCGTTCTTAAAAAAGCTCTCGCGCATTGCATGTTTATCAGTTGCAAGAACAGTATTCTGTATTTCGTTTCCTATAAGGCCCATCTTCTCAGCAATGTAATTCACCGTAATGTTTGCCAGATCAGATGCAATCGAACATACTCCGTCAATTCCGATCTTTTTGCATTCTTCAAGGATCTGCTCTTTCTCGATAATACTGATCGGATAAAAACAGTCAGCAGCAGTTTCTCCGACATCGCCTGCCTTCCAAGCAAAGACATGCGTCTGAATGCCCATTTCACGGGCTTTCAAGATCAATGGTAATTGTAGATAGGATGCTCCGATAATAGCTAGTTTAGTCATTTTCTTTATTCTTCATCTGTCGGATGATATACAAAGGCCTTTCTTTAGTCTGGATAAAAATGTTACCGATATAAATCCCAAGTATTCCGTTCGAGAACAACAGCACTCCTCCAACAAAAAAGGCTACGATTATAGTACTCGTCCATCCGGGAAGGATCTGAAAAAGGAAATACTGCACAACGAAAAAGATGATCGCAAGCAACGAAAGCAACGTCACGAAAAAGCCCATCTTTACTGTAAAGCGCAGTATCTTATCGGATTGGGATGTCAAAATATCCATCGCGACGCTCATTCGCTTCTTAAACGAATAAGAAGACTTTCCTTCATAACGTTCACAATGCTCAACATCAACGTAAGCTTGCTTAAAACCTAACCATTTCAGATAGATAACGTAGCTTCGGTTGTTTTCTCTCATTTTCAGATAGCTGTTAACGACATTTCTCTTCACTATACTGAAATTACTGATAGTACCATCGTATTTGGTGTCAGTTGCATACTCATACAACTTATAGAACATTTTCGAAAAGAATCTCTTTAAAGCAGGTTCTTTCATGTTTGTACGTCTGGCAAAGACAACATCATTGCCCTCTAATGCCATCGCATACAGTTTTACGATCTCCTCAGGCTTATCCTGAAGATCACAGTCCATTACAACGACCCAGTCACCTGCCGAATTATCCAATCCGGCGAGAAGAGCCTTCATCTGTCCGAAGTTTCTTGATAATTCAATACCAATGGCGTGTTTATCTACAGCACATATCTTCTCAATTTCCGACCATGAATCCTGAGGGCATGAATCATCAACATATAGGATTTCATATTCACTTACAAGATTCGAGAGAACGGCTGTCAAACGGCTATGAAGCTCCGGAAGAGCTTTTCTGCACCCGTAAACAGGAATAACAACAGATATATCCATATTAATCTTCCCTGTTTATCAGATCATTCCAACGTCCGCTTTCCAATTCCATCTTATAGTCGACCATCATATCCTTAAAGCTGACAAATGACGGTTTAAAACCAAAATCTCTATAAGCTTTATCCATGGAATAAAGATATGACGGAGTGTTGTTTGATTTTTCCGGACGGTATACGATCTTGCTTTTTGATTCACCACCAAACAGCTCGATAATGACCTTTGCCTGTTCTTCGATCGTAACCCCTACACCGCTGGTCATATTATATAATCCAAGCGCTTTATCACTCTGAGATGCCATAACAAATGCTCTTGCAACATCCTTAACATAAATGAGATCGCGCGAAGTATTGGCATCACCCCAAATCTCAATATCTTTGCCCTCTTTGGCATTATCGATAAACGTAGCAATGCCGGACTTATAAGTTTTACCGTTAACCTTGATGATCCCGTGAGGACCGACTCCGTAAACGGGCGGGAATCTGAACCATGCACAACTCATGCCATGCTGCTCGTTGTAATACTGCATAACATCATTCGCAGCATTTCTGCTGATAACATAAACAGCGTGATCACCTGTGAAATAAAAATCACGGGGTTCTTCTTCAGTTATCACCCTTCCTTTTCCCCAGGCCTTTGCAGTATCACTGTAACTGCAATTGTTGATCAGCTTCTTTATGCCGGAACGTCTGCAGTATTCCAGAATGTTGATCAAACCTATAACATTAACAGTGAAATAATCTGCAGCATTTTCCTCATTAACAAGATCGGCCGAAGCATGAGCAGGCAAAAGACCAGCAAGAACAATAACTGCTTCTACACCAGATGAAGGAAGTTTTGCAAAATCTTCTTTCTTACAGACATCAAGATTTAAGAATTCAGCCCCCATCTCAACAAGGCGTTTACCGAGAACTTGATTACGGCCTGTTGCCAAAACACTGTAACCGGCCTTAATGAAGGCTTCAGTAGTATACATACCAATAAAACTAGTAGCACCAATAATCAGTATCATGAGGACTCTCCAATTTTTTTTATAATTATAATATCATAAAAACCAAACAACTCTTACTGCAATAAGCCGTAGAAGCGTGATATGCTTATTCTTCACTATTGGATCTGTTCTTTAGGAACATAGTATTTGATTATCTTCAGCCCGTTAATCTCTTTGACCACCTTCGCCCGGGCATTGGGGTTATAGTATTTTCTAAGATAGATGAGCTTAACCTCGGGATAGAAACGGTCGACTACGTAGATGTTATCGTTCAAAAGGCTCTTATACGGATTGTCAGGGTCAGCACCGACAGAGGCAAGCGCATACTTTTCACCAGGATGATGTATTACAACGCTTCCGAAATAGCCGTACTTTTGGAACAGCCCCTGTTCAGGCCTGATCCACGGATCGTAGTTATAATACAGAGTCTGGATGCCGCTGGTGAAATCCACATAGTAGTAATTGTCCTTATCATTTTCGATATAAGAAACAAGATCCGGTTCAGGCTTGCGGTAAGCCGTAAGCAGCCTTGTTTTCCAAGGCACACACTCGCCAGATTTTAACATGATGTTATCGAACTCTTTCATGTATTCTTCGTCAGACATACTGCGGTAATTGACTGAAGGCATGATCATAGCGATCCGGAAGACTGCGACAAATATCAGGATAAGAACTGATACGACCGTAGCCATGTTCTTTCCGAAGAATCTCGTCTTCTGCTTTACGAATGAACTCTCTTCATTAAACGTCATCGAAGTCATAATGCAAGCAACCGCACAGCAGAATACGCCAAATTCCACACGGTAAACGATCCTTCCGGTATAGATGAAGAACACAAAGTAAAAGACAGCTGCAAAAAAAAGTATTAAGGGATATATCTTGTTCTTTCCAAACATTCCTGCAAGCGTCATGAACAGATAAAGAACCAAAGCAGCAGGATAAAACAAAACACCGCGCTCAAAAAGCGTTTTGAAGACATATGTGAAAGAATGAGTCAACACATCGTTCTTCTGTTTTAACAAACTTCCGACTTCACCAAGAATCTCATTGGAATAGATGTCACTATCAACGATATGCCAGTAGGACATCATGCAGTAATCGTTAAAATCTAATCCGAGCTTTTCGAATTCCGGCTGAATGACTTCGTAATCCTGCTTTATGCAGTCCGTTACGTCCGACCTGTAATTCTGGAAATCATTGAATTCCTTAAATCTGTCATCATTCTTCCTTATGCTGCTTCCTAAATAATTCACACAAAAGAGAAGACCAACAAGCATGATACAGACTAAAAGTCTCTTCACTATAGCCGATATGATACCCGAAGTCTTTTCTTCACCGCCCTTCTTCATTGCGGAAACAAAATTAACCGAATAATAGATGAACGCGATGAGCAGAAAAGCCCCGTAATAATATATAGGCGAAAAGCGGATCATTGATCCTATAAGCGCCAACATTGTACCCAGGATCACATACAGTCCCCTTCTCTTCTCTGCCTCCCAGATGCCGTGAATTACAAGCAGTCCGCCGGAGATTCCAGCAATAGCCGAAGCCTTTGTAAACTGAACAAGAATGTAAAGGTCATCGGTAAAGATACAAAGAAATGTTATCGCTATACAGACAGTAACGATATTTATCTTCTTTTTGAAAAGCAGATAGACAATCGCAGTCGAAGACAAAAAGCCTATAACCACCATTAGGATGAAATAAAAACTGATGGTCGGAATCAGCTTATAAATGAATACCAGAGCATAACCGAGCAGAGCGTTTCCCCAGAGAAGGTAGGGCTCATAGCCGCTGCCGAAAGCGCCGGACAAAACAGCATCAGTCATGTAGTCATCAGAGACTTCATAGGTTGGTCTGAAAAATATCAGGCACACTAAAAGCGCAGCGATGTTAAACAACAGCGACATTAGAAATGGTTTGTTACTAAGTTGCGAAAAGAACTGCCGGGTCTTATCAGAACCCTTATTCTGTTTTAATGTGCTTACTTCCTGCATATCCACCCCTCGATTAATAAAATAATTTTAGCATCTTTATAAAAAAATAAAAGAAAGGATGCCCATATGAGCATCCTTTACAAGCTTATTTCTTAACTTTGCTTACGCCGTGACGATCTTGTTGGCGCTGTCGAGGCCGTGCCTCTCCACTGCTTCCTGTCTCATCTTGTACTTGAGGATCTTGCCTGCAGCGTTCATCGGGAAACCTTCGACGAAGTCGACGTATCTCGGAACCTTGTGCTTAGCCATGTGATCCATGACGTACTGCTTGATCTCTTCTTCTGAAGATATCTCGCCGGGCTTGAGAACAACTGCTGCGAGGATCTCTTCGCCGTAGTCTGCGTCAGGAACACCGATTACCTGGACGTCCTGGATCTTGGGATGCGTATAGAGGAAGTCCTCGATCTCCTTCGGATAGATGTTCTCACCGCCGCGGATGATCATGTCCTTGATACGGCCTGTGATCTTGTAGTAGCCGTCCTCAGGTCTTCTGAGAGCGAGGTCACCGGAATGGAGCCAGCCGTCTTCGTCGATAGCTGCTGCGGTAGCCTCCGGCATCTTGTAGTAACCCTTCATGATGTTGTATCCGCGTGCGCAGAACTCGCCCGGAACGCCGTCAGGAAGCTCAACACCTGTTTCAGGATCAACGATCTTGGTCTCAACGCCGAAGATTGAAGGTCCTACAGTGTTTACACGCTGTTCGATGGTGTCTGTGGTCTTACTCATCGTAGTAGCCGGAGATGCCTCTGTCTGACCGTACGTGATAACGATCTCAGGCATGTGCATCTTCTCGATAACCTCTTCCATTGTCTTGATAGGGCAAGGTGAACCCGCCATGATACCCGTCCTCATGTGTGAGAAGTCGGTCTTGGGGAAGTTCTCGTGTCCGAGCATTGCGATGAACATCGTCGGAACGCCGTGGAAGCATGTGATCTTCTCCTGGTTGATGCAGTTAAGACCCTTTCTGGGTGAGAATGCAGTGATAGGAGACATTGTGACCGCGTGTGTTACGGATGCAGTCATTGCGAGGACCATGCCAAAGCAGTGGAACATAGGAACCTGGATCATCATGCGGTCGAATGATGAAAGATCCATGCAGTCGCCGATCGCCTTACCGTTGTTGACAACGTTATAGTGCGTGAGCATGACACCCTTGGGGAATCCTGTCGTTCCTGATGTGTACTGCATGTTGCAGACATCGTGCTTGTCGATCGTTCTCCTGATCTTCTCAACGTCGCTGTAAAGAACTGTATCAGCGAGCTTCGGGAGATCATCCCAGTGGAAGCATCCCGGAACTCTTGACTCGCATGTGATGATGTTCTTGAGGACAGGAAGCCTTGCTGCTTCGAGCTTGCCGGGCTCGGAATCCTTGAGTTCGGGGCAGATCTCGTTGATGATCTGCAGGTAGTCGCAGTCCTTGAATTTGTCGATCATGACGAGAGTGCATGTATCAGACTGTCTGAGCAGATACTCGATCTCATGGATCTTGTAAGCGGTGTTGACCGTTACGAGGACGCAGCCGATCTTGGTTGCTGCCCAGAATGTCAGGTACCACTGGGGAACGTTGGTTGCCCAGATTGCGATGTGGTCGCCCTTCTTGCAGCCCATTGCGAGGAATGCGCGTGCGAGGTTGTCGACGTCGTTCCTGAACTCGGGGTATGTTCTTGTGTAGTCGAGCTCCGTGTATCTGAACGCATACTGGTTCGGGAAAAGCTCGCAGATCTTGTCGAGGACATCCGGGAATGTCAGGTCGATCAGGGTCTCCTTGGGCCAGGGATAGTAGCCTGTTCCCCTTTTGTCCATCTGAAGCTCGATCTTCTTCTCCTTCGGACGGTAAGACTCCATGTAGCCTGCGAACTGGGGAACGACGATGCCGGCGCCTTCGAGGTTCTGATACCATCTGTATACCCACTCGAGAGAAATATAGCCGATGTAGTCGATCGCCTGGAGGGAATCGAACATCTCCTTGAGAGGCATGTCGCCTGCGCCCATGAGCTTATATGCGACCTTGCCGTCTACCATGACGGAGTCTTTTACGTGAACGTGCTTGATGTATTCTCCGAGGTTTGCAACTGTCTCTTCGGGAGACTCGCCCATAAAGCGGTAAGGGTGATGCATGTCCCAGAGAGCTGCTACCTTGCGGTTGTTGATCTCATCGAGGACCTTCTTGAGCCTCTTTGTGTCAGCATAAACGCCGTTTGTCTCGATGAGGAGAGTAACGTTCATCTCTTCAGCGTAAGGAATGAGCTCTCTGATGATGGAAATTACGACGTTGTCGTCGATCTCCTTTTCGGGAGCGGGGTTCCTGTCGCCCAGTACGCGGATGAAAGATGTGCCGAGCTTGTTGGCGAGTTCGATATATGCCCTGATCTCAGCGATAGCCTTGTCCTTTGTAGCCATGTCGTTGATCGGCTCACCGGATGAAAGGCAAGGAATTGTTAGTTTTAGGTCTTTTAGTTTGGCGATGGTCTTAGGTAGTTCTTTATCTGTGAAGGGTGCTGCTTTGACTGAGAAGATATCCTGTCCCAGTCCTCTGATCTCGATTCCGTCGAAACCGAAATCCTTAGCCATTGAGTAGATTTCCTGCCAGGTAAAATTCGGGCAGGCCAGTGTTGAAAAACAAGTTTTCATAAAACCACCTCCAAATAAAGAATCGCTAAATTATAAACTTATGAGAAAGATTTGTAAATCAAACAAATCGATATTTAAATCGATTTTATTGCCTGATATATGCAGCTCTCGATTGTGTTGGCATCTGCTTTGCCGTGCGCTTTTACAACATGCTTCCTGATTCCCAGGATCACAGCGCCGCCGTATTCGTTGTACTGGTAAAGACATTTCGTCTCATCAAGCACTTCCAAGGCTGCCTTCAGGCTCTCGCCGGATAGTCGCTCCTTTAGGCCCCTCCTGATGGCGTCAGATACAAGCGTACCCGCGCTCTCATTGCCTTTTAGCAGAGCATTTCCGACAAGTCCCGTGGAAACGGCAACGTCAGTCTCACCCGTAAGAAGATTGTCGGGCTCGATGTTGCCTATGAAATTAAGTCCTGAATCATTCAGGAGCTTGAATGCATTAATGAGGTTCTCCGTGCCCTTGCAGTCTTCCCTGCCGACGTTCATCAGAGCAACCTTCGGATTCTTTATGCCGCGTGATTCCATGAGCTTTGAGCCGAGCTTGCCGAAATCGAGCATTTCCTCGGGTGTGGGCTCAAGGAGCGATCCGCAGTCTACGAGGCATACGCGCTCTTCTTTGCCGTAAGGCAGGAGAGCAGCAAGGATGGGCCTTTTGCAGCCCGTCTCAAGGCCTATCTTTATGACCGATGCGATTACGAGCGCGCCCGTGTTGCCTACGCTTATTACGGCTGAAGGCTCTTCGCACTTCGAAAGGTTTTCGAGCGCCACGGACATCGAAAAGGCTGCGCCGGGCTTGGCTGCGAGCATCGGATTGTCTTCGTTCGTGAGAACTGCATCCGTGGCGATGAGATCGAACCTGTCCTTGAGATCAGAATGCTTTTCGAAAACACCCTCGTAGTCCTTTTCGGGGCCTACGAAAGTGATGAAAAGATCAGGCGTCGTGGCAAGAGCGCTGAATGCGCCCTCACAGATTACCTTTGCGGGATTATCGCCGCCTGAAAGATCCAAGAACAGTTTCTTCATATTACTGATAGAGTACCACTAAATCGTAGATTCCCTGACCGCCGTATGCAGCAGAGATCTCAGCCGACGGGCAGGAACTCTTTATTGCAGTCTTGGCTGCCTGAACATGGGTTACGAGAACGTCATTTGAAGCAAATACGGTTACTGCCTCAACGTCTGCGATACCCGGAACCTTCTTTGTGAGTTCGGTGAGCGCCGTTACGGGGTCATTTGCGGCACATACGATGATGTCATCGTCGATAACGCCGATGTGATCGCCCGCCTTAACTTCTACGCCGTTATATGTGCCTGACTTGTCTGCAACTGAGACAAAACCAGTGTGAACGCCGCTCAGCGACTCGAGCATGGTCTTTTCGATGACGTCGTAGTTTGCGTTAGCGTCAATGAGCGAGAGCGCGCAGTAGCCTTCTGCCATGGACTTTGTGGGAACTATATGGATGACGGTATCCGGGCAGAGCTCTCTGACCTTCTCGGCCGTCATTATGATGTTCTTGTTGTTGGGAAGCAGGATGACATGCTTTGCGGCAGCCGCCTTGCACGCACCAAGGAGGTTCTGGACTGAAACGTTGTCAGACTGTCCTCCCCTTACTATTCCCTTTACGCCCAGGGACTTATAGAGCTTCTCGATGCCGTCGCCGTCAGCAACTGCAATGATCGCGCAGTCCTGAGTTGCCGCGAGGAAGTTCTCGTGATGCTGGAGCGTCATGTTCTCGATCTTGAGCTTCTGGAACTCGCCAAATCTGTGGAAATAAGCGAGGATGTCCTCAGGCTTGAGCGTGTGGATGTGGATCTTGAGGTCAGCTCCGTCCTGGACAAGAACGAGCGAATTGCCGAAGCTGTTCATGTCGATCCTGACGGTATCAGCGTTGAAGCTTGCAAGCTTGTCTTCTTCGATCTTTACGATGAGCTCAGTGCAGTAACCGAACTCCTCACCGTCACCGCCTGCTGCAGCGCCGTTTCCGGAGAACGAAGGCTTTAATGATTCAAACTCGGAGAAATCGTAAACGTAATCCTCTTCGAGTGCCGAAAGCATGCCCGTAACGAGGCAGAGGAAGCCCATTCCGCCGCTGTCCAAAACGTCGTATTCCTTGAGGATGGCGAGCTTTTCAGGCGTGTTCTTCAAAGACATCGAAGCGCCTTCGACGACGTTCTTCATGAAGTCCTTTACGGTTGTGTCCTCGTCAAAGAGGTCTTCGGCTTCTTCCTGAGCCTCGCGGCAGACCGTGAGGAACGTGCCTTCTACCGGATCTGCAACAGCCGAATATGCTGACTGCATGCCTGAGATGAAAGCCTCATCGAGGTTTCCGGGATTGAGTTCTGTCTCTTCCCTCAAAGCCTTGAGAAAGCCCTTGAGCCACTGCGAAAGGATGACGCCCGAGTTGCCCTGGGAATTCATCAGCGCGCTCTTGTAGAGCTCATCGAAATCGGCAGGTGTGAGATCCCTGTCGCCTATTTCCATCAGGACCTTTACGATGCCTGACATGGTCTTGTCCATGTTCGTACCCGTATCGCCGTCAGGGATCGGGAAAACGTTCATGTCATTTAATGTCTGCTTGTTCTCAAGAATGTTCTTGCTTCCTGCGAGAAGCATTTTCTTGACTATGTTAATTTCCATCTAACTGTTCCTTTTTGTTCTTTCCGTAATAGAATGCGATGACCGTTCCGGGGCCGACGGATGCGCCGACTATGGGTCCGATCACGTAAAGTCCGGTCTTTACGCCGGGAATGAGCTCTTTAAGTTTGTCTGCGACTGCATTTGCCGCAGCTTCGTCATCGGCATGACCGATGTAGACCGTCTGGTCCAGAGGATTTTCGATATACTTGGCGGACATGATGGCGAGCTCGTCCAGTGAACTCTTTCTGCCCTTGACCTTCTTGACTGCCAGATTGTGGCCTTCGAGGTCTGAGATGAGGATCGGCTTGACCGCGAAAAGATTTCCGAAGAAAGCCGATGAAGCAGTTACCCTGCCCGCTGCCTTAAGATAATCAAGGCTTTCGACCGTGCCGTACTGGTTGAAGAAAAGCTTGTGCTCTTCGATCCATGCCGCCGTTTCTTCAAGTGTCTTTCCTTCCGCCTGCATCTCAGCCGCTTTGATTGCCATAGAACCCTGGCCAAGGCCGCTGATGAGCGAATCGATGCAGACGATCTTCCTGCCGGGATATGAGGATCTTAATTCCTCACTTAAGACCTTTGCTGTGTTGATCGAGCCTGAAAGGCCTGAAGAACAAGCGATGTAAAGAATGTCGTTGCCCTTTTCGAGGTGTTCCCTGAACTTCTCATCGAATGTCTTAACGGGAACCTGGACGGTCTTGTAACGCTTGCCCTGTCTCATTGAGTCGTAGAACTCTTTTGAAGAGATATCGTCCCAGTCGAGAGAAGCCAGATAGTGCTTTTCGCCTTCGGAGAACTCCATCTTGCAGTAATCAATGCCGAACTTTTCCCTGAGGTCTTTTGAAAGATCACTCGTTGAATCCGTGATGATGCTGAAAGCCATGGTTCTCCTCCTTCTCTTAACTGTTGATGAAAGCCGTTACTTCCGAATCGTACTTCTCGGGATTGACTATCCTTAAATGCGAATGAGCGCCATGCTCAAACCAGACGAACTTCTTTGATTTTGAAGAGCAAGCGTCGTAGATCTTCGTGAAATCCTCGGGGCTGTTGCTCTTGTCTTCCTTTCCGCAGAGGAAAAGCGCGGGAATGTCGATCTTCTTTACCTCATCGATGGGGTTCTGCTTGAAAACGTCAACGCCTGCAAGCTTCTTGTAGAGGATCGCCATCTGGATGCATACCGGGAACGTGGGCTTGCCGTGATTCCTGGTCCTCATCTTGAGAACCTTGTAGAAAGCACTGTACGGGCCTTCGAGGATGATGCCCTTGAGGTAAGGCTGCTTATTTGCCGCGACATAGATCGCCTCGGCGGAACCTACGCAGATACCGTGGATGAAGAACTTACTGATGCCGTACTTTTCGTGGATGTGATCGATCCAAAGTGCGGCATCTTCAGCCTCTTTGATACCAGCAGTCGTGTACTTGCCTTCAGAAAGCCCGCATGCTCTGGGATCGACTACGATGACATTGCATCCGGCCTTCTGGAAGAGGTCAGCGAAATAGTAGCAGTAGAGCACGGTTTCAGCTCTTCCTGCCAGGATCAGCACTGCCTTGTCAAAGCCGAAATTGAAGTATTCGCCTCTGAGCTTAAGTCCGTCTTTGCTAGTTATCTCGATATCTTCTTTAGATGAGGCATTCGCTTTTCCCCAGTCCATTCCGTAATTGAACATGACGGAATGCTCTTCGTTCTCGGGACAGCTGTTGCCTCTCGCCCACTTCTCCTGATCAACGCGTATAAACATTTCGGAGTATTGCTTTTTCGCAATACCCCAAACGTATACCCACATGAATATCAGGCCGCTGAGCGCTATGAATGCGATGATCGCGGCGACTAAAGCGACGATCTGTACGGGTGTCATAATCCTGCTTTAACTTCGTTGAAGATCTTTGTCTCTTCAACAAGACCTTCTGAGATCTCGTTTCCGAAATAGAATGCGACGATCATGCCGGGGCCGATAGCTGTTCCGTTAGCCATGTTTACGCGTGTGGCGATGATCTCTTCGGGATGGAAGTTCTCCTTGATGAGATCCTGCATCTGGATCCACTGTGCCTTACGGAATGTGTGTGAAACGAAGATCCTCTTAGGATTCGGTTCGATTGTTCTCTTCATGTATTCCATGGAAGCTGCGAACATCTTCTTGTAGCCCGTAACCTTGCCCATAACGGTGTTCATGCCCTTACGGTCGCACTCAGCCATAGGCTTGATGTTGATGAGGCCGCCCATGAAAGCTGCAACGTTGGAAACACGGCCGGATCTCTTGAGGAAGTTGAGGTCGTCAACGGTACCCATCTGGTGAACTCTGTACTTATTTGTCTCGAGCCATTCAGCGATCTCTTCCATTGACTTGCCCTGCTGCTTCATCTCGCCTGCGAAAGAAACGAGGAGACCGAGGCCGCCTGAATATCTGACGGAGTCAACTACGATGATCTTTCTTTCAGGATACTTCTCCATCATCTTCTCAGCAGCCTGCTTGCACTGTGCATATGTACCGGAAAGTGCTGAAGAAAGTGAGATGTTGAGGATGTCGTAACCCTGCTGGAGGTACTTCTCGAAGAACTGCTCCTGGATCTCGATGTTCTTGATGCCCGTTGTGTAGATGGCATCCTTTGTCATGCTTCCATAGTATTCATCAGGGCTCATGAGCTCCCAGTCAAGTGTTGAGTCTTCCTTCTTTCCGTCAGGAAGAACAACGATTCCCGGAAGATAATCGGTTATGCCGAATCGCTCTCTGAGGTCCTTGGTAAGGTCAGTGGAACTGTCTGTGAGAATTACGAAATCACCCATAATTCAATCTCCTTTGTATGTGTTTATTAGTTCTTTGCTGATTTGATGGCATTCAAAACGTCGCCTACCGTCTGGAAAGCCGAAGAGCTGTCCACATTGAGGCGAACTTTCATCTTGTCTTCGATATTCATCATGATGACGACGAATGAAACGGAATCCATGTCGAGATCCTTGAGGTTAGTGTCTTCAGTTATCGCTGAAAGAGGTGTGTTGAACTCACGGTTCATCTGCTTATAGCTGTCAGATATAACGTTATAAAGCTCTTCAAGCATTGTCTTTTCCCCCATCCGCTTCCTTGCGGGCCTTCTTCTCTGCGGCCTCTTTTATCTGCTCGTTAACGCGCTCGAGGTTAGCCTTCATCTGCTTCCTCGCCTCTTTGACTTCCCTATTGAATTTCGGCGACGATTCCCTGATCGCTATCTGCCTTAATTCAGTGAGTTTGTCGTACAAAAGCTCGTTTGCGCGCACAACCGTCTCATTATCGGGCATTTGGCTGTTTGTGTCAAATTTAATGAGGTCTCCGATAACGAACACCTGATGCTTGAAATACTTGTATGTCGTATGCATGTAGACCGGCGCCACGGGTACTCCGGTCATGAGCGCCATCATGACCGCGCCGTTCATAAACGGCAGGAGCTTGTCATCGTAGTTCATGTGGCCTTCAGGGAAAACGACCAGCGGGATGTCCTGCTTGAGGCAGTCCATGCATGTCCTTATCGCGCTCCAGTCAAAGCCTTCACGGTTAAGGAGGATGCAGCCCATCGTCTTTTCGAAAAAGTGCCAGAGCTTGTTGATGTTGGCAACGTCCCTTGCAGCTATGCATCTAGGCGAAAGCTTGAAGAATATGTAGTACATGAAAGGCGCATCGATCCACCATGCGTGGTTGCTGACCAAAAGCATTCCCTTCTGCCTGTACCTGGTGCCCCTCGCCATGCCGTTCTCATAAACGAACTTCGGGTGCATGAATGCCCAGATCCCGGGGTAAGCCGTGATCTTCACAAAGTTATAAAGGAAGTCTGAATGCTTAAACTTGGGCTTCTTCTTGCCTTCAGCCTCATAGAAATTGTCGAGATAGAACTGACGGTACTTTTCGATCTCGTCCTTGAGGTCCCCGGTCATTGCCTTTGCCTGATCCTGGAGGTTAGCCTCGTTGATCAGATAGTTATCCGGGAACATAGGCTCGCCGATGAACATCTTGTCGCGCTTGCCAGGGCCGATCTTGCCGTTGTGGTAAACGGGGATTATAGGAGCACCTGAACCAAGGCTCATGAGCGCCGCTGCCTGACCGAACTCTAAGAGCTTGCCCTCTGTCTCGATGTGACCTTCCGGGAATATCAGGATGTTCTTGCCGTCCTTTAAGAGCTTAACTGCCTTGTTAACGGCATCCATGTTGCCGCTTACCGCATCAACCCTGATTACGCCCATCGCCTTTACGAGGAAAGTCAGGAAAGGATTGAAATCATAGAACTCGGCTGAAACGAGCACATAGAAGCGCCTTCCCGGGAAAGCCAGGAGCGCGCACACGTAATCCAAAAATGATGTATGGTTGAGCGCAGCGATGATAGGGCCC
>JAFWQF010000007.1 GCA_017509205.1 Clostridiales bacterium
GACGTCTCTTCCGAAATTATCGGTTCCGAAAGGATGTGCCGCTGAAGGAGGCAGGAGTTTGGAAGCCGCATCCGTTGCGTAGGGATCGTAAGGCGTCCAGAAAAGAGAGATCAGGAAAGCGATAACGACCACCGCAAGCAGGATTATGCCGACGGTGTAAAATCTTTTCGCGCGGGTGCTGATGCCTTTGTTCATTCCGGAGCCCTCCCGTTACCTGATCCTGATGCGCGGATCCGACAGGCTCGAGAAGATGTCCGCCGCGAAATACAGCAGGACGGTAACGAGCGCCAGATAGAAGACTATTCCCGAAAGAAGCGGGAAGTCGCGCTGGGATATTGCCGACAGGAGCAGACGCCCCAGGCCGGGAAGGTTGAAGACCTGTTCGACGATAAGGCTTCCACCCAGAATGTCGGACAGGACGAGTGATATTACGGTGATCGAAGATACGTTGGAATTGGGCAGGATGTGCCGCAGCATTATCTTTACGTCCGAAAGGCCGTGGCTCTTTGCCGTGGCAACGTAGTCGGAGGCTTTCTGCTCGATGATGGAAGATCTCAGGAACTTGAATGTCATGGCGATCTTCGGGAGCGCGATTGCGAAAGCGGGGAGAAGAAGGCTCTGAACATACAGGCCGAAGTTCACGTTGGGACCGACGTAGTTGCCTATGGTGAAATTTTTCAGGATGCTGCCGAATATGAGTATGAGCAGGAGCGACAGTACGAAAGGCGGGATCGCGAAAAGAACGTGTCCCAGGACCGAACAGATCTGGTCCGCGAGCTTTCCGGGGCGCCTCGAGCTCAGTATCGCGAGCGGATACGAGATGCCGATGATCATGATGAAGGCGATGACGCTCATTCCCAGAGTTACGGGCAGCCTTCCTGCGATCAGACCCGCAACGCTCGTCCTGTACTGCGTGGAGTTGCCGAGGTTGCCGGTGAAGGCGCCGCCGAGCCAGGATGCATAGCGAACGGGCATCGGCTGGTCTAAGCCGAGCTCAGCCCTGAGTGCTTCAACCTGTTCCTGCGTTGCGTTTGCGCCGAGCATTACACGTGCCGTGTCGCCCGGGATTACGGAAAATGCCAGAAAAGTAAACAGCGAAACGAGAAGGAGCGTCGCCAAAAGCTCGGCCGCTTTCCTCACAATGAACAGAGCTGTCTGCCTGCCTGTCACCCGTTCCCCTCCGCTTTGTCAGACTTAGTGTCAGACGGTTTCTACTTTAATTGTGTTGGTGTTGCCGGCAGTGCCGTTGATAAGACCGCCGGTCATGACGACGTTGTCGCCCTCATTAAGACTGAGGATCTCTTTGGCAACGTTAAGTCCGTGATAGAACATAACGTCCGTAGAGTTGAATTCTTCGTTGAGGATCGGAACAACGCCCCAGCTGAGGTTGAGCCTTCTCCAGATACGCTCGGATGTGGTCATTCCGATGATGTCGATGGGGCATCTGAAACGTGAGACCATTCTTGCGGTGACGCCGCTCCTGGAGTGAACAACGATGGCCTTTGCGCCTACGTCGATAGCCATCTGGCATGTAGCGTGTGAGATGGCGTCGAGATTATTGCGGATCTTGAAGTCCTGTCTTGCGAAACGGTCTTTGTAGTTGATGTGCATCTCTGTATATTCGGCAACCTGGCTCATTGTCTTGACTGCCTCTACAGGATACTTGCCTGCAGCGGATTCACCGGAGAGCATGATGGCTGAAGATCCGTCGTAAACTGCGTTTGCAACGTCGGAGATCTCGGCTCTTGTCGGCCTCGGGTTGTTGATCATGGATTCGAGCATCTCGGTTGCGGTGATAACTCTTCTGCCTAAAAGTCTGCAGCGCTTGATGAGCTGCTTCTGTACGCTCGGCACCTCGATGAACGGGATCTCAACGCCCAAGTCGCCTCTTGCGATCATGATGCCTGCGCAGTATTCGGAGATCTCATCGATGTTGTTGACGCCTGCGCGGTTCTCGATCTTTGCGATGACCTCGATGTCCTCGCCGCCGTTTGCATCAAGGAATTCACGCATTTCGATCATGTCCTCTTTGCAGGAAACGAATGAAGCCGCGACGAAATCGATGTCGTTCTGAATTCCGAAAATGAGGTCCCTCTTGTCCTGTTCGCTCAGGAAGTCGCCCTGCATTACCTTGTTGGGGAAGTTCATTGACTTCTGGTCTGAGAGAACGCCGCCTACTACTACGTCGCAGATGACGTCTGTTCCGGCAACGCCCTTTACCTCGAGGATGACGAGTCCGTTGTTGATTAGGACTCTGTCGCCCGGGTTGAGCTGCTCGGGAAGGAGCTTATATGTGACTGAAACTCTTGTCTCATCGCCTTCGATATCGTCTGTTGTGAGAGTAAATGTCTGGCCGTCAACAAGCTCGACCTTGTGATTCTTGAAGGTCTTGATCCTGTACTCGGGGCCCTTTGTGTCGAGCATGATCGCAATAGGGAGGTTGAGCTTCTCCCTGACCCTCTTGATGAGGTCGATCTTTTCCTGATGCTGCTCGTGTGTACCGTGCGAGAAGTTAAGCCTTGCAACGTTCATGCCGGCTTCGCACATTGCGGACAGGGTTTCCTCGTTGTCAGATGCAGGTCCGATGGTGCAGATGATCTTTGTTTTGCGCATTTATATTACTCTCCTTAAAAACAATAAAAAGGTTTGTCTGATTTTATCATTTGTAACCCTAAACTTCTGCACAATATTGTAAAATGATTTAGTCTATATTTTTTACATTGGAGGCTTTACATATGGCAGACGTAAGACCCGCATCCCTTAAGAGAATCAACACAAAAGCCCTGGCTGAAGCATTCATTGACGATCAGATCAAGGCCATCAAAGAGCAGGTTGGTGACAAGAAGGTCCTTCTGGCACTCTCCGGCGGCGTTGATTCTTCGGTAGTTGCAGCACTCCTCATCAAGGCTATCGGCAGCAACCTCGTCTGCGTACATGTTAACCACGGTCTCCTCCGCAAAGGCGAACCCGAGATGGTCTGCAAGGTCTTCAAGGACGAACTCGGCGCAAACCTCATCTATGTTGATGCAGTCGACAGATTCTTAGATCTCCTCGCAGGAGTCACAGATCCCGAGAAGAAGCGCCACATCATCGGCGAAGAATTCATCAAGGTCTTCGCAGAAGAGGCTGCAAAACTCGACGGAATCGCATATCTCGCACAGGGTACCATCTATCCCGACATTCTTGAGAGTGAGCAGGGAATCAAGGCTCACCATAACGTCGGAGGTCTTCCTCCGGAACTCGATTTCGAGCTCGTCGAGCCCGTTAAATATCTCTACAAGGACGAGGTCCGCGTAGTAGGTTCAGCACTGGGTCTCCCTGACAAGATGGTCTACCGTCAGCCTTTCCCGGGTCCCGGACTCGGCGTAAGATGCCCCGGCGCGATCACCAGAGACCGTCTCGAAGCAGTCAGAGAGTCTGACGCGATCCTCCGTGAAGAGTTCGAGAAGGCAGGCCTCGCAGGCAAGGTATGGCAGTATTTCACAGTCGTTCCGGACTTCAAGTCCACGGGCATCAAGGACGGCAAGAGAGCTTTCGAATGGCTCTGCATCGTCCGCGCCATCAACACGACTGACGTTGTTAAGTGCACCGTCGAGCCTATCGGTTACGACCTCATGTGCAGGATCACAGACCGTATCACACACGAGGTCCCCGGCATCAACAGAGTACTTTACGATTACACTCCGAAGCCGACTGCAACGGTTGAGTACGAGTAATCCGGCAGTTTTTGCTTTGTAATGGAGAGCCTGAAGCCGTCATCCCGTTCCCGAAATTATGGAATGGACATCCTGAAGTTTCTGGCCATGGTCTATGTGATCATGATTCATACCTATAATGCGGGTGGAATCTATTACGCGAGCCATGGCCTGAACAAGGTGGCGGCTGCATCAGCTCTGGCTTTTGTTACTGTGGCAACGGACACGTTTGCGCTGATCACGGGGTACGTGTCCTACTCGGATACTTCGAGGCCGTTCAACCGCAAAAAGGTTTTCGACATGTGGCTTCAGGTTGTGTTTTACGGACTTGCGGTCACTATTGCCTGCCTGTTCATCATCCCCGAGAAGGTGGGGCCGACCGACTTTTTCACTGCATGCCTTCCTGTCTTCAACGATGAGTATTGGTATTTCACGGCATTCTTCCTGGTAAACCTTGTGTCTCCGCTCGTTCTTGCAGCGGTCAGACATGTGCCCGAGACGGCATTACGGAAGATAGTCGTGATAACCGTGCTGCTGTTTTCATTCTATGCAACATTTGTCGCAGGGAAGGAGAAGATCATATTCCAGCAGTCGTTTGCATTGATACTAATTCTCTATTTCCTGGGAGCTTCGATTAAAAAGTGCCGCATCGGCGAAAAGATACCCGCTTACCGGTTATGGCTGACCATAGTGATCTGTGTCGTCCTGACCGTAACCTGGCATCTTTTGGTACCTGAGATCACAGTGGGCAGGGCAGAGTGGCATTATTACCAACTTCACGACAACACTTCGCCGACGGTCGTGATCCCGGCAATCTGTTATGTCATTATTTTCTCGCGGATAAAGGCAGGGGAGAAACTTCAGAAGATCTCGTCTTTCTTTGCCCCCTGTGTTTTTGCCGCCTATCTGCTGAATACCCATCCGCTCATCTACAATGAGATACTGATTTTGAAGTTTTCGCCACTGGCAAGGATCAATCCGTTGCTGGCATTTCTCATTGCCGCCGTTTTTTCCGTGGCATTCGTGGTTGCGGCATGCCTGATCGATAAGATCCGCCTGGTCCTGTATAAATTGTTCAGAATAAACAAGCTCGTCGATCTTTTGGTCAGAGTTTCCGACAGGATCATTCAGGCAGTAAGCGGCAGGATCTGATCTGCTGTCTCCTGAAATCTTCACGTTAACGACAGATCTGTTTTCCTTTGTAGACAAAGCAACAGAAGAGCCTGTCATTGTTCATTGTTTCTCCTTCCGGTAACTGCGATAATCAGAACGCAAACACGAACCGGAATAAAGGAGAGGAGGAATTTTCGCTTTAGGAACAAATAAAAAAACGCACAGCAACTGATGTCACTGTGCGTTGGAGATTAATCGTAAGTGAGTGTTACACGAACAATTACTTTGAAATCTTGCAGATTTCCTTGTCAGCTCCGTCATAGTAGATGAAAGAGATGGTATCAGGCTCGATGCCGCATGACTTCTTGAATGTGTCCTTGAGGCTGTCGATCTGCTTCTCGAGTCCGCTCTTCTCAAGCTGAGCCTTTACAGCTTCGATCTGAGCATCGTCTAATTCCTGCTTGTAGTAGTACTTGTAGGTAACGTCGTTATCCTTAACCTCGATGGAAGCATCCTTGTAGACGCTCTTGAAGAGTGAGTTTTCCTTCATCTCGTCGACCATCTTCTGAAGATCAGCAGGCTTTACTTTCTGCTCAAGAGTCTTCTTGCCGCAGCCTGTGAACATGAAGAGAGCCATGAAAATGACCAGTACGCTTGCAACCGTTTTACGCATAATTAATCCTCCATTTCGTTTCCCGTAAATACAGCGTGTTAATACACAATCAACAATAGTAGTCATAGACCTCTGATATGTCAATGGTAATCGTGTTACATCAGAGTGTTCTGACACAAAAACCATATATCAAATAAATAAACAATACTTTATAATCTAAACAACTTACATTTTCACGGAGGTTAATGTTATGACTTTTGAAGAACTGATGGATTATGCGATATCCCATGATTGTTCCGATGTACATATTACTCAGGGTACCAATCTCGCAGTAAGAAGATACGGAATGCTCCACATCCTTGATGAGAAGCCTACACCTGATGAAGCAAAGGAAATGATCTACTACGTGCTCACAAAGGAAGAGCAGGCACGTGTTGAGGCAGGCGAAGACGTTGACGTAGGTATCAATGTCGACAACATCCGAATCAGAGCAAACGTTTACCATCAGCGTAACAACCTCGCATGCAGCATCCGTCTTCTCATGGCTGAGATCCCCGAGTTTGAAGCTTTGGGCCTTCCTGAAGTTCTCAAGTCACTCGCTACCGCAAACAACGGAATCATCCTCGTTACAGGTCCTACGGGTTCAGGTAAGACGACAACACTTTCCGCTATCGTTGACTTCATCAACAAAAACGAAGCAAAGCACGTCATCACAGTCGAGGATCCTATCGAGTACATCTATCCTCACAACCGTGCTATGATCCACCAGCGTGAGATCGGCCGTGACGTTAAGTCATTTGCATACGCACTTACTTCAGCTCTCCGTGAAGACCCTGATATCATCCTCGTTGGTGAGATGCGTGACTATGAGACGATCTCCGCTGCTATCACCGCTGCTGAGACAGGTCACCTCGTGCTTTCCACACTC
>JAFWQF010000073.1 GCA_017509205.1 Clostridiales bacterium
CAAAAACTCGGTTATCGGAGGCAACACTTTCATTACGAGTTCTGTTCCTGCCGATACCAGAGTCAGCATAAAGAACCCTGAAATGGAATTCTATTCTTCCGGCAAAAAGCATGTCAAAGAAGAGATCCAGCAGAGCGAAGAATGGTTCTATATCATCTGATCCCGGAAACTGAAAATTTATTAGAGAATCCCTGCCTGACACTGATCAGACAGGGATTTTTATTTGGCTCGGGACATGAGACAACCTGTGTCCCATTCAGCAAAATGGGGCGTTTGCCCGTTTTGTGTCCTTTAAAATCCATCCGGCGAGATCTACCATGATGACATCAAGCAAGCCACACGGAAAACGTGAACGGCTGAGATTTTGGAGGAGACGAAAATGAAAAGAAATGAGAAAACAACATCAGTAGCAGTTAATGTTATCATTGCACTGATGGGAGTGGCTGCACTTGCTCTGGTCATTTATTCGATGGTTACTGACAAGGTAACGCCCTATCTGGCGATGAGCCTCGGGTTATCCGGATTTGCCAATATATTCGGATGCATTTACAGGAACAGAAGGAGAGAAGACGAAGATGGATCTTGTGAAAATCGGAGCGTTTCTTAAGGAACTGAGAAAAGAAAAGAATATCACTCAGGAAGAACTCGCAGACAAAATGGGGGTCTCCAGAAGAACAGTTTCCAGGTGGGAGACAGGATCCAACATGCCTGACATGGACATCCTGATCGATATTTCCGATTTTTATGAAGTGGATCTCAGAGAGATCCTCGACGGAGAAAGGAAGGACGTCAAAATGGATAGAGAAACAAAAGAAACAATATTAAAGGTAACTGAATTCAATAATGAAGAGAAGGCAAACGTGCTAAAGAGACTGCACGTGGTATTCATTCTGGCCATGATCTTTTTGGTCGTGCTGATGGCAACCCAGTTTATTGATGGCCTGAATGATCATCTGAGGAATTTTCTTACAGGCATGAGCATGGGGATCGGTCTGGGAATGACAATTGTAGGAGCTATCTTAACAAGCAAATACGCAAAAGATATCAGGGAATTTAAGATGCGTCTGATCGGTAAGAACAAGGCAGAATAAACAACGTTTTTAGCTTTTATACGGGAAAAGGACATGTTTTGGCATGTCTTTTTTCTGACATTTTTGTCTGAAATCTGACTTGAATGCCTTGAAAATGCGGTAATTCAATGACAAAAAGGTTACAAAAGCCCTATTTGCCTTACTTTTACGCAAAAATGAACCTCCCCGATGTTAGAATAAATTATCTTTCGACTTTTATAAGGAGGATTGGGTTTGTATAAGGCAGCGGCCAAGTTATTGTGCGGAGCTCTCAGTGCAGTCTTTACACTGGGATTCCTTAACATTGACGATCACGATCCTGTGGATGAGAAGATCAATCTCCAGAGTCCGTCACTCGTCTATGTCAGCATGGCCGGAAGATATGCAAATGCCGATGTCATTGCCAAACAGGAAGAAGCCGACCGTCTTGCGGAAGAGGCTGACACCGAGGAAGAGGCGGCAGCTGCACGCATATATAATTCAGAATTCTTCAGTCTTGATAACTACACGATCACGGCACCTGTAAACTACGAGGAGATCGCTGATAAGATCAGAGGCGAAGAAGATAACGACGATGACAAGGAAAAATACGACGGTAATTCGCTTTGGGTAAAGAATCCCACAAAGGTCTATTCCGGTGCCAGCACGTCTTCCAAGGTTATCGGAAGCTTAGGCAAGGGCACAAGACTCATCAGGATCTCTTATTCCGGAGAATGGTCTTATTGCAGACTTTTAAGCGGGACCAAGTGCTATATCCCTTCTTCTGTTCTTTCCACAAAGAAGGTTGCCACACCTACGCCTACGCCGACTCCCACGCCGACTCCCACGCCGACTCCCAAGCCGAAGAAAAAGAAGCCGACTCCCAAGCCGAAACCCAAGGTTACATCCAAGTCTTACAGTACAACGGTTTATGCTGCCACATCCATAGTTGCGCGCAGCGGTCCCGGCATCACATATTCAAAGGTAACAACACTTAAGGCAGGCACAGCCATTAAGGTCGTTGCCAAGACGAGCAACGGCTGGTATAAGTCCGACAAGGGCTGGTATGTATTGAGTACCATTACAACGACCAAGGCCTCTTCAACAAAGAAAGCAACACCTACACCCAAGCCTTCAACCTCTTCAAACGTTAAGAGGGGAGACAAGTCCGGTGGTTTTGCAAAGTACATCAGGAGTTTCGTAGGATGCAGATATGTATCCGGCGGCGCATCACCGTCAGGTTTCGACTGCTCAGGCTTCACGATGTACTGCTATAAGAATTACTACAATATCAAGCTGCCTCACGGTGCAAACATGCAGACAAAGTATGGCACCAAGGTAAGTTTTGACAGCATGCAGGTAGGGGACATCATTTACTTCGACCACGATCATAACGGTAAGGCGGATCACGTCGGTCTGTATGTCGGAAACGGAGAAATGGTGCATGCTTCAGGAGTTAAGACGGGCGTTAAATGCGTCAGCGTCAGCAAACTCAAGGATGTTTTTATGGTAAGAAGGATTCGATAATTGAACAAACGTACACTTAAGATAATCACAGGCATTCTCACAGCGGTTACAACGCTGACTCTTCTTGACCTCGGTGGAGGAAAAGGCGCACAGAACGAAGTTAAGCTTCAGGCTCCTTCGCTTGTTTATGCGAGCGCCACCGGCAGATCTTCAAATGCCGGCGTACTGATAGATGAAGACGAGGAAGAAGCCGAGCGCAGGGCAGAAGAGGCTGACACCGAGGAAGAGAGCGATCTCGTAAGGGCCAACAATCCCGATGTCTTCAATCTTGATGACTATACGATAACCGCTCCCGCGAACTATGAGGAGATCGCCGACAAGGTCCGCGGTGAGGAAGAGGATGATGATGCGGAGAAGAAGGACGGTAAGTATATCTGGACCAAAAAGATCTCCAAGATATATGCCGCTCCGAGTGCTTCTTCCAAAGTGTTAGGTCACTGCAAACAGGGCGAGAAGGTCGTCCGTATCTCTTATTCAGGTGACTGGTCTTACATCAGGTACAGCGGAAACAGGAAGGGATATATCCTTTCAAGTACTGTCTCGACCAAAAAGGTAAGCACTCCCACACCTACGCCCAAGCCTTCCAAGTACTATATCCCTCAGCCTAAAAAGAACTGCGTTTATATCCTGGGAGACCTTGTTTATGCACGTTCCGGCCCCGGCATCACTTATCCCAAGAAGGCCTCTTACAGAAGAGGAACCGAGATCGTTGTTGCCTCAACGACCAACAACGGTTGGATAAAGACCGACAAGGGTTATTACATCAAGAAGAGTCTCACGGTCGACTATCCGATCACGTGGGACAAAAAGAAAGCAACTCCTACTCCGACACCTAAGCCTTCCGCAGCTCAGCTCAGATACATGAGGCTTTCCGGTTTCGTCAGATATGTCAGCGGTTATGTCGGATGCAGATATGTTTACGGCGGATCCACGCCTTCCGGTTTTGACTGCTCAGGATTCTCGATGTACTGCTATCAGAAGTATTACGGCATCCATCTCCCGCACGGCGCAAACATGCAGATGCACCGCGGAAGAAAGGTAAGCTTAAGTGCGCTTCAGGCAGGAGATCTCATATTCTTCGATCACGATCATAACGGCAAGGCAGACCACGTCGGAATCTATATCGGCGGCGGTAAGCTGGTTCATGCCTCCAACCCGAGAACAGGCGTCATTAAGGTATCCCTGGCGGGCAAGAAAGACGTCATAGCCGCGAGAAGATACATCTGACGTTATGACGTCAGATCTCTGAAGACATTCTCTTTATAGCTTCAGTAAGGACATCTATGTCTGCCTCGAAATCGGACAGACGTCTTGATTCGTTGGCCTGATGGCAGACATCCTCCTGCCACGGTGCCTGAAGTCCGAATGCTATCGTATTGGGGATATGGCGGGCATATGTGCCTCCGCCGATAGCCAAAGGCTCGGAATACTTTTCACGGAATGATTCATCAAAGCCTGAGTATTTGGACATGTTCTCGTTCCAGATATCAGTCAGGATCTTTATCTCGGCTGAGTTCTTATCCTTGCAGACGGGGGCCATTGCGCTCCTTGTGCTTGCGCTCAATCCGTACTTTCCCGCTATCTTGGAAATGTGCTTTGTGATGTCTTCCATTTCATATGAGATGGGGCATCTGACGTCGATTATGAGCGACTCGAGATCGCGGTTGCACTTGAGGATCGAAGGGTTGGCCGTAACCGTTCCGGACTCGTCCGTAATTGTGCATCCGGTGTATTCATAAGCTTTGCAGGGAACGATCTCTTTGTTGATGAAATCGAGAAGTGGTGACTTCTTGAAATCAAAGCCCTCAGCCGTGAGCTTTTTGCAGAGCTCGAAGATCGCATTTACGCCGAGGTCGGGCTTTGAAGCGTGAGCGGTACGTCCTTCGGCAGTCGTCTTTCCGTTGCCGTAGGATACCCAGGCTGAAGCAGGAACCATGTTGGCTGCGCTTCCGCCTGCTGCCGAAACAGCGGAAGCGGGTCCTGAGACCTTTATGTTCATGATGCCTTTTTCCGCGTAGATGACAGGGAACTCGGCATCGGGAGTGATCGCAAATGTAGGGATCTCACCGTGCTCTGCATAGTATTCGACGCATGAGCATGTGCGCTCCTCGTCAGTTCCGAGTATGAGCCTGACTCTGCAGGGAAGTTCATAACCTGATTCAAGCAGTCTTTTCATCGAAAAGAATGCCGCTGCGGCAGGACCCTTGTCATCAACTATTCCGCGGCCTTTGAAGAACTTGCCGTTAAACGTGAGGTCAAACGGATCAGTCTGCCATCCGTCACCTGTGGGAACAACGTCAAGGTGGCATACGATGCCGAACATCTTCGGAGAGGACTCGGGACCGATCTCACACCAGCCGACACGGCCGTCAAGGATGCCGGTTCTCATGCCGCATTCACCGGCACGGCCGAGGAAGAATTCGAGCGCCTCATAAGGCTTTTCACCGTAAGGCTTTCCGGGCACGGGATCTCCGCCCGTGCTCTCTATCGAAATGAGTTTTCTTAAGAATTCGAATTCATAAACTGTAAGAACTGCCATAATGTTCCCTCCGGAATCAGTGCTAAACCTATAATACAGCAAAATATGTGCTTTTATTCACCAGATGCCACGGTATTGCCTATCAGTCTTTTTGATAATTTGCTTTTTTATTATATAATCGCCTCATGGAATTTTTGATACGGGACATTCTTGAATACATTAACGGTGCGGTAACCTGCGCGATGAAAGATCCTGCGGCTACGCTTCTCGTTCTGATGGTTCTTTTGCTGGTGATAATCACGCCGGGAAGGAAGAATGCCGAAAAAGTCCTCATTCTGCTTATAATCTGCTTCATATATCTGATACTTACTTCCAACGTGCTTGCAAGAACCTACATATATGCAAACAGGAAGTATTCTTTCCAGCTCTTTACCGGAGACACGTATGAGATGATCGAGAACATCCTTCTGTTCTTCCCTCTGGGAATGCTGATGTGCGGGCTTGATTTCAATACCCGTCCGGTTCACTACTTCAAGGAAAGAAAGACGTATCACTTTATCAGATTCGTGATCAGCATGGCGTTTGCCGGTATCTTCACATGCGTCATCGAACTCCTTCAGTTCTATCTGAGAGTAGGCGTATTTACGCTCGATGACATCCTCTGTAACACCACGGGTGCCGCTCTGGGTTACGGCATTGTTTTCGCTTCGATAATGATCGCGCGCAAGCTCAAGAAGGGCAAGGCTGTCGCCGGAGAAGAGCAGATAAATGAGCAGCGGACAAACGCGTGAGCCTGAGGGCGGCGGCCTCTGGAAAGGGTTTGCGGCAGCCGTATTCATAATACAGGCACTTGCATCTGCA
>JAFWQF010000074.1 GCA_017509205.1 Clostridiales bacterium
ATGAAAGCTCCGAAACTCTGGCCGGCTGAACCCTTGCAGTTGACCTCGAACGTGTCTTCCTGAAGTGAGCCTCCGAACTTCTTCGTGATCTCAGCACCGAAAAGCGTTCCGACCGTCCTGTTGAGGTTGGTGATCTTAACGTCGATGCTCTGCTTTGTCCCTGTTTCGAAAGACTTTTCGAATGCAGGGATGATGACTGCTTCGTCGATCGTCTTGTCGAGCTCGAAATCGAATGCGTCTTCCTTCTCGAAATGCTGCTTTACGTCAGCTTTTCCGGCATAGGGATTTGAAAGAACGACGTTCATGTCGAGGCCTGCCGGATGTGATCCTTCAGGGAACTTCTTGGGAACGAGGAGGTCAGATCTTCCGACCAGTTCCTCAATGGTCCTGATGCCGAGAGATGCCATGATCTCTCTCATTTCCTGAGCGATGAACATCATGAAGTTGATGACGTATTCAGGCTTACCCTTAAATCTCTTACGGAGCTCGGGGTTCTGTGTTGCAACGCCTACGGGGCATGTGTCGAGGTGGCATACACGCATCATGACGCAGCCCATCGTGACGAGCGGTGCGGTAGCAAAACCGAATTCCTCAGCGCCCAACATTGCAGCGATTACGACGTCTCTGCCGGTTAAGAGCTTACCGTCTGCTTCGATTACGATATGAGATCTTAAGTTGTTCTGTATGAGTGTCTGGTGTGTCTCAGCAACGCCCAATTCCCAAGGCAGACCTGCATTGTGGATGGACGAAGCCGGAGCTGCGCCCGTACCGCCGTCGTAACCTGAGATGAGGACTACGCCAGCGCCTGCTTTTGCAACGCCTGAAGCGATCGTGCCTACGCCTGCTTCGGATACGAGCTTGACCGAGATCCTTGCATCCTTGTTAGCGTTCTTGAGGTCATAGATCAGCTGGGCCAGATCCTCGATCGAATAGATGTCGTGATGAGGCGGAGGTGAGATGAGTGCAACGCCCGGTGTGGAGTGACGTGTCTTGGCGATCCAGGGATATACCTTCTTTGAAGGAAGGTGTCCGCCCTCGCCCGGCTTTGCGCCCTGAGCCATCTTGATCTGAAGTTCCTTAGCGGAGATCAGGTATTCGGAAGTTACGCCGAAACGTCCTGATGCGACCTGCTTGATCGCAGAGCATCTGTCTTCCGCGCTGCCCTTTGTTGCGATCCTCTCGGCGTCTTCACCGCCCTCACCGCTGTTGCTCTTGCCGCCCAGTCTGTTCATGGCGATAGCAAGGCACTCATGCGCTTCCTGAGAGATGGAGCCGTATGACATTGCGCCTGACTTGAACCTCTTTACGATGCTCTCTGCAGGCTCGACTTCATCGATGCTGATGCCGCCGTTCTCGGGGTATTTGAACTCCAGCGTGCTTCTTAATGTGATATGGCGGTCTTCCCTGTTGATCGTGTTGGAAAACTGCTTGAAAAGGTTATAGTCGCCTGTCCATGTTGCCTTTCTGAGGAGTGCGATGGACTCGGGATTATAGAGGTGATCTTCTTTGTCGGAACGCTCCTTGTGCCAGCCAACTACGCGCAGTGAATCAGCTGTCTCGAGCTCTTCGGGATCGAATGCCTTGTCGTGGAGCCTTACCGTTCTGTCTTCGATGTTCTTGAGCGTGATGCCTCCGACACGGCTTACCGTGTCAGGGAAGTATTCATCCATGAGCTCTTTGCCGATTCCCAATGCCTCAAAGATCTTGGATCCCTGATATGACTGGATCGTGGAAATACCCATCTTTGCGCTGATCTTAACGATGCCGTGAACGATCGCGGAAGTATACGAAGTGCTTGCTTCCGTGTAGTCCTTGTCGATCTGGCCCTCGCTGATGAGCTCGTGGATCGAGTCAAATGCGAGGTAAGGGTTGATGGCGCTCGCGCCGAATCCCATGAGCGTTGCGAAGTGATGTACGTCGCAGGGTTCGCCGGACTCCAGGATGATGGAGATGGCCGTATTCATTCTCGTTCTGACGAGGTGAGTTTCAAGTGCGGCAACGGCGAGCAGCGAAGGAATAGCGACGTTGTCCTTGTCGACTCCGCGGTCGGTCAGGATCAGGATCGCTGCGCCCTCTTCGTGAGCCCTGTCAGCCTGCTTGTAAAGGCCTTCGATCGCTTCCTTGAGGCCTGTGCCCTTCTTGTAGAGCATGCTGATGTCGTGGCTCTTGAGGCCTTCGAGGTTGGCATGTCTGATCTTCATCAGGTCGATGTTGGAAAGGATCGGATTGTTGATCTTGAGTACGCGGCAGTTCTCTTCCTTTTCCTCGAGAACGTTGCCCGCGATACCGAGATAAACAGTAGTATCGGTAATTATCTCTTCTCTTATAGAGTCGATAGGAGGATTCGTAACCTGTGCGAACTTCTGCTTGAAGAAGTCGAAAAGCGGCGGATCCATCTCTGAAAGCGGCGGAACCGGAACGTCAACACCCATAGAAGCAGTAGCCTCGATACCGTTTAAGCACATCGGGATGAGAGCGTTCGTGAGGTTGCCGTAGCTGTATCCGAAAGCCTTCTGCAGGGTCTTCAATTCTTCGCCCCTGATGCGGATCGGCTTCTTGTTTTCCTTTTCGAGCTCGCTCAAGTTGACGAGCATCTGGTCGAGCCACTCGCCGTAAGGCTGGCGCTGCTCAAAGCTCTTCTTGATGTCTTCATCGCTTAAGAGCTTGCCTGATCTCGTATCTGCAACGAGGATCTTGCCCGGACGCAGACGGTCCTTCTTGAGGACTGTGTTCTCGTCGAGATCTGACAGAGCGCCGACCTCAGAGGATATGATGAGCAGTCCGTCTTCTGTGATGTAGTATCTTGAAGGCCTGAGGCCGTTTCTGTCGAGCGTTGCGCCAAGGATGTCACCGTCTGTATAGATGATCGATGCAGGGCCGTCCCAGGGTTCCATCATGGTTGCATAGTACTGATAGAAAGCCCTTCTCTCGCGGCTCATCGTCTCGATGTGCTGCCAGGGCTCAGGGATCGTAACTGCAAGCGCCAGAGTGAGCGGCATTCCGCACATCTCCATAAATTCAAGAGTGTTGTCGAGTCTTGCGGAGTCAGAACCCGTTACGTCGAGGAGCGGATAGATGTCGTCGAGCCTGTCTTCGAGGGCTTCAGAATGCAGGATGTTCTCTCTTGAGAGCATCTTGTTCATGTTACCCGTGATGGTGTTGATCTCACCGTTATGGACCATGAGTCTGTTCGGGTGTGACTTCTGCCAGCTGGGGTTCGTGTTCGTAGAAAATCTTGAGTGAACGATACCGATCGCAGAGATGAATTCTTCTTTATTAAGATCCTCATAGAAAAGTCTTAACTGACCTACAAGGAACATACCTTTATAAACGACTGTACGGCATGAGAGCGAGCATACGTATGTGTTCTCGTCAGCCTTTTCGAAAAGCCTTCTTGCGACATAGAGCTTTCTGTCGAAATCGAGATCGTCCTTTGCGTCAGCAGGTCTCTCAACGAAGCCCTGCATGATCGTCGGCATGCTGTCTTTTGCCTTGCTGCCCAGTACGTCAGGCTGTACCGGAACCTTACGCCATCCGAGGAACTTCATTCCTTCCTTGGAGATGATGTCCTCGAAAGTCTTCGTTGCTTTTTTATAGAGCTCTTCAGTCTGGGGCATGAAGAACATACCAATACCGAAAGATCTCTTTCCGCCGAGTGTTATGCCGTCTTTTGCAGCTGCCTCAACAAAGAAATCGTGGGGGATCTGAAGCAGGATGCCTACGCCGTCACCGGTCTTTCCTTCCGCATCCTTGCCTGCGCGGTGTTCGAGTGTCTCAACGATCTTAAGTGCGCCGTCAACGACTCTTCTTTCCTGAAGACCGTTGATGTTGACCACAGCACCGATACCGCAGTTGTCATGCTCTAAAGCAGGATCGTAAAGCCCTTGTGCTTTAAAGGGTTCGTTAATTCTGTAATTGTCCATACCGCTCAATACTCCCTTCGGTTACAAAACAAAAGACGCTCACCCGGCAGAGGATACTCTGCAGATAAGCGTCTTTGCTTGAAGTATTTAATTGTCAGCATTATGCAACTTGA
>JAFWQF010000075.1 GCA_017509205.1 Clostridiales bacterium
CAGAAATTACATATGCCATAGATTTATCCTCCTTGTGGATTGATGCTTTGATTTTTTCACCTGACATGGCAGTTAGCCAAGAGTAAACGGAATCTGTTAACTAAAAAGACACATTTTCGTGCAGAAAACTTACTGTTTAAAATGAACGGGAATGCTTTTCTGCGGATAATTGCAGAACCATACAAGTTTATGTTATTGGCATTTTTTGCGGAATAATCCTTTAAATATTGACACCTTAGGTCAGATGTGATAAAAACTTTATCGATAATCGAATTATCAGTAACCGCATTTTGAGGGTGATATGTCAGTACGTGATACCAGCATCGATCCGAGATTACTCCGGAGCGCACGGGAGGAATTCCTGCGCCACGGATTTCTAAAGGCTGATCTCAAAACGATATGTGATAATGCAGGAGTTACGACCGGTGCTGTGTATAAGCGATATAAGGGGAAAGAAGAACTGTTCTGCGCAGTCGTAAAAGATGCCACTGCCAAAATGGACAGTTTCATTTCATTGCGTTCAAATGTTGATCTTTCCGGCATGACTGATGAACAGGTAACGGAAACCTGGGTAATGAATGAAGGAAAGATCCTTGAAATGTTCAAGATGATATGGGTTATCAGAAAAGATTTTTACCTTCTGCTCGAAAGATCTTCAGGAACCGTGTATGAGAATTACGGACACGATTTCGCGCTGCAGATGACTGAAGCTTATATGCATTATTATCTTGAGGCAAAAAAGAGAGGACTTGCAAAAGCGGAGATCTCCAAAGAACAGATGCATGTTCTCTGCACGTCATTCTGGACGCTGATATACGAGCCGTTCATTCACAAGATGACCTGGAAGCAGATCGAGGAACACTGCAAGGTCGTTTGCCGTGCATTTAACTGGGCAGAAGCGATAGGCCTGTCATAAAACGTAAACAAAGCCGTCTTTGGGCGGCTTAAATAATACAATCAAGGTTAGCAAACGCTAACCAAATGGGGAGGATCAAATGTTTAAACGAGTGGCTCCGTATATCGGAGAGTACAAGAAGTACACCGTATGGGCAGTCATGCTTATGACGTTAGGCATCATTGCATCGGTTGTGCCGTATTTCTTTCTGTACCAGATCATAACTCCGCTTACCAGAGGCGAAAGCGTCGACATGAAATTCGTGCTGATAAGAGTAGCTCTTGTGGCGGTGTGCGAGATCGTCTATTCTGTCTCATATGTGCAGGGACTGGCTTTCTCACATGTGAGCGCATACAACACACTGAAAAATCTCAGAGTGTCTTTGCAGGGAAAGCTTGAAAAGCAGCCCTTAGGCAGCATAAAGGAATTGGGAACGGGACGCATCAAGAAAGTGTTTACCGACGATATCGATCAGATAGAATTGCTGCTTGCTCATGCCATTCCTGAAGGCATCGCTAATATTGCCATTCCTATTATCATCATAGTACTGATGTTCATAGCGGACTGGAGACTCGGACTGCTTTCACTTGTGCCTCTTATCGTCGGAATGTTTGCAATGGGCATGATGATGCATCAGGGCATGTCAAAGATGAATGCATATTACGAATCAGCTGCAAAGATGAACAATACGATCATCGAATACGTAAATGGAATGGAAGTAGTCAAAGTCTTTAATAAGGACGGAGATTCCTACAAGAGATTCGGTGAGGTGGTAAGAAACTACCGGGATTTCACTATAGCATGGTATAAGGTCTGCTGGCCCTGGATGGCGATGTATACAAGCGTTCTGCCCTGCCTTGTTCTCCTGATGCTTCCGTTTGGTTCGGGCATGGTCCTCGGAGGCTTCATAAGTCTGGACAGGCTCATCCTGGTAATGTGCATGTCGTTTGCCGTAGGACCGTCTTTCCTTAAAGCTCTGAATTTCGCAGGCAAGTTCCCTCAGCTCGATTACAAGATCGCAGAGCTCGAGAAGATGATGGATAAACCTGCTCTTAAAGAAGGAACAGCCGGTTTCACAGGAAGCAACTATGACATCGAGTTCAAGGATATTCATTTCGGTTACGGTGAGACAGAGGTCCTCCACGGTGTTGATCTCTCACTTAAGCAGGGAACGACCACTGCTCTTGTAGGTGAATCCGGAAGCGGTAAATCCACACTCGCAAAACTCCTGGTCCACTACTATGATCTCAATTCCGGCTCAATAACGGTCGGAGGTCAGGATATCACAGACATGTCACTCGAGGCATTGAACGATCAGGTCGCATTTGTTTCCCAGGAGCAGTTCCTGTTCAACACTACACTTTACGAAAACATTCTCATCGGAAAACCCGATGCGACTAAAGAAGAGGTGCTTGATGCGGCGAACAGAGCGCAGTGCACTGAGTTCTTAAACAGATTCCCCGAAGGCATCATGACACAGGCGGGAGACGGAGGAAAGCAGCTGTCAGGCGGCGAGCGCCAGAGGATCTCACTGGCCAGGGCAATCCTTAAAGATGCACCTGTCATAGTTCTCGATGAGGCAACTGCATTCATGGATCCTGAGAATGAGGAGAAGATGAATGCGGCACTTGACGAGATCGTAAAAGATAAGACGGTACTTGTCATAGCTCACAGACTTTCAACAATAAAGAATGCGGACAAGATATGCGTAATGAAGGAAGGTATCTGCATAGCATCAGGTACGCACGATGAGTTGCTTCAGACATGCCCGGAATATAAGAAACTCTGGGATGCGTCAGTCAGCGCAAGCACATGGAAGATCAAGGGGGTGTGACCGGTATGCTTAGTATATTGCACAGAATAATCAATAAGACCGGCAAGTATAAAACAAGGATAAGAGCTTCATACATAACGGCGTTTTTTAAGGGAATAATGATGAAGGTCCCGCTCATACTCTGCTTCCTTTGCATCAGTTACTTCATGAAGGGACAGATGGATAAGACCAAGTGTGTTTACTTTGGTATTGCCGTATTGGCAAGCGTAATACTTGAAGCCGTTTTCGAACATATTTCTAATGTACTGCAGTCTGCTACCGGATATATGGTATTTGCAGACATGAGGCTTAAGCTTGGTGATCACCTGCGTAAGCTGCCGATGGGTTATTTCACTGAAGGAAACATCGGAAAGATCAGTTCCGTCCTTGCAACCGACATGGTCTTTATCGAAGAGAACTGTATGGGTGTCTTGTCTGAGCTCGTTACGTTCCTTATTTCTCAGGGACTCATGGTAGTAATGATGTTCGTGATGGATTACAGGATGGGTATATTGTCACTGATGGTAGTCATAGCATTTATCATCGTCGGAAACCTGATGCTCAGGACCAACATGGAGCACTCACATCTGAAGCAGGAAGCGGCAGAGTCACTTACCGAAGAAGTGCTTGATTTTGCAGAAGGAATGGGCATCATAAAATCCTATAACCTGCTCGGAGACAGATCAAAGAAGCTTACTGATGAATTTGCCAAAAGCTGCAAAGAAAGTATCGCTTATGAAATGGATTACACACCATGGTCAAGAGCTCTTTATCTTACCTTTGGTATCGGCACTGCTGCAGCACTTGCAATGAGCGCACTTCTTTATACGACAGGAACGATATCCGCAGAATACATGGTCGGAATGGCACTGTTCCTTTTCGATCTGTTCGTAGCTATAAAGAGCTACTACGGCCAAATGGCAAGACTTACGGTTACATCCGCAAGCCTTGACCGTATCGAAGAAGTCTTTGATGCGGAAGAACTTAATGATGAAGGCAAGAAAGATCTTGTTTCCGCAGAATCTTCTGCCAATGAGATCGAATACGATAATGTCGGATTTGCTTATGCGGAAAAAGACGTTCTTTCAAATGTTTCATTCGAGATAAAGCAGGGTGAGATGACGGCTCTTGTCGGTCCTTCCGGCGGCGGTAAATCCACCATTGCTTCACTTCTTGCAAGATTCTGGGATGTTAAGAGCGGCAGGATACTTGTCAGGGGAGAGGATATAAGAAATGTTTCTTTGGGTTCTCTTATGGATCAGATAAGCATGGTATTCCAGAGAGTATATCTGTTCCAGGATACCGTGTACAACAACATCGCGATCGGACGTCCCGATGCAACACGTGAAGAAGTCGAAGCAGCTGCAAAGAAAGCCAGATGTTATGACTTCATAATGCAGCTTCCCGAAGGCTTTGACACCGTGATCGGTGAAGGCGGCGCATCGCTGTCAGGCGGTGAGCAGCAGAGAATATCCATCGCAAGATGCATATTGAAAGATTCACCGATCGTTATCCTTGACGAGGCAACTGCGAGTGTTGACGCAGATAACGAGAGGGCGATCCAGGAGGCAATATCAGAGCTCTGCAAGGATAAGACTTTGCTGGTAATCGCACACAGGCTCAGAACGATCAGAGATGCCGATCAGATCCTTGTCATTTCAGACGGACAGATAAAAGAGCACGGAAACCACGCTGAGCTCATGGCACAGAACGGTACATACGCGCATATGGTGGCACTGCAGGAAGCATGACATGAAGTACGGTTTCATGGCAAGGATGATGCCTTTGATACTTGATAAGACCGTTTACGGGAGTATTGAGGCTGAAGGCATCATGATAACGAAAGAACTGAAAAGATCGTTCCGTAATGAGTACCGCGCGGTCGTTGAAAGGACTCCGGGACTTGCGAAGGACAATGAGCTTTTGAGCACACTTGTCATCGGATGTTATCTGATATCTTTTCACAAGGCTGCTCCGGAGATCGTGACTGAAAAGGTTTTCGAGAAGATGATTATTTCTCTATGTGACGAAATGAAGCGCAGGAATAAGGAGAATGACAGCATCTTTTCGGAGAAAACGATCCGGATGAAAAAGAATGCGGCTTTGAGATCGCAGGATTCAAAGTATGAGATGGACTGGGTATCAACGTTTAAGCAGAACAGTGAAGACAATTATGAATTCACATATACGAAATGCGGACTGTGCGAACTCGGGAAGCAGGAAGGGTGTCTGTATCTCATCAAGTATCTGTGCATGACCGATTACATCAGCTATGACTTAGGAGGTGCAAGGCTCGTGCGTGAGCACACGATTGCCGGCGGTGACGGGTACTGTGATTTCAATGTTTTCAGAAAGGAAAGATAAGATATGGTGATTACGGCTCTGATTGAAGGCCTGATATGGTCTGTGCTCTGGATCATATATGTTTATGTGTTCGTCACGAAATATCCCTGGGAGATGATGCATGATTACCCGGAGGACATTCAGAAAGCTTCAACCTTGCCTGAGCCGACTGCCAAACAGAAGAAATCTTCAAAGATATTTGGACTCATAGGTTCGATCGTTATCTTCGGAACACTGATTGCTTTTGTTCTGATACAGTACCATGGAAATAAGCCGTCTTATCTTGTGCTTCTGCTCTTCACATTCATAATCGGAATGGTATGGAACACCGTTGACCTGCTCGTCATGGACTGGCTGATAATATGCAAGATAACGCCCAAGTGGGTAGTGATACAGGGAACGGAAGGCTGCAAAGGTTATCACGATTACATGTATCACTTCAAAGGCTTTCTGATCGGCTGCATCTATACGCTCGTCATGAGCCTTGTGATATCCGGTATCGATTATCTGCTTCTGACATTTGTCGTGAAATAAACGGGCATTACAAACATTAGGATATGCATCATAACTGTTGACTTTGAAACCCTTAGAAGATATATTAGTTAGCGACCGCTAACTGATATATTTTTTATAGAGGGGATCCCAAAATGGCAAAGAAAGAGATAGTAAATACTTCAACGAACAACGACAGGAAAATGAGAATAAAAGACCTGATCTTTGCAGGCGCATTCGGAGCTATCTACATAGTAGTAATGCTCATAGTCGTAATGGTGACGGGAATGGTTCCCGTTTTGTATCTGATGAACCCGCTTTTTGTGGGCATTGTGTGCGCAACCATATATGAGCTTTGTGTTCTTAAGGTTCATAAGTTCGGTGCTGCGCTCATCCTCGGGATCCTGTTTGCAGTAACTGCATCATCGGGATACCTTCCCGGCATGTTCCTTGCCATCGGCATTGCCGTTCTGGCTGAAGTGGTGCTGCTCATCGGAAAGTACAAGTCGAAGAAATTCTTCCTTATCTCTTATCTTGTATTTAACCTTAACATGGTATGTCCGTTCACAAATCTGTATTTCAACAAGTCCTCTTTTATCGCAATGGCAACAGAATACTACGGCGAAAAATATGCCAACGGAGTTGCAGCTCTAGCAACAGGCTGGATGCCTTTCGCTCAGATGGGACTTGCCGTACTGGGTGCAGGGATTGGAGTTCTTATCGCTTCAAAATTAATAAGAAAGCACTTCGAGAAGGCCGGAATAGTCTGAGCTTTCAATTTCTTCAATGGATCTGACTTTCTACGGGGAAGAAACAAAAGGACTCATAAGCGTCGATCCCAGGACCAAAGTACTGATATTCATTACGAGCAGCCTTGTATGCGTAAGCAGTTTCAGTGACCTGGGAATAGCGCTCTATTCAGTTGTACTATGCATTCTGTTCGCACTGTGCGGCAAACCCATGACTGCTCTTAAGGCAGGGATCGCACTGGGCGTCGTGCTGTTTGTTAGAGCTGTCATGGGAAGCTCACAGGGCGCACCCGAACTGATCGTCATGATCTTAACGCTTGTCACAACGAGTTTTATGTTTGCATTTCCGCCGATCATGAGCGTACTTCTGATCATTAAGACCACGAGGATAAGTCATTTTCTTTCGGCATTTCAGGCAATGCACATACCTGTAAAAGCAATTGTTCCCGCCGCTGTATTCTTCAGATTCCTTCCTACTGTCACGGATGAATGGAACGGGATACGTAAGGCTATGGCTTTCAGAGGTATATCGTTAAGTCCTGTGCAGGTGATCACACACCCATGGAGAACGATCGAATATGTTCTCATTCCGATGCTGTTCTCCTCGATAAGTGTCATGGAGGAACTTGCAGCTGCGACAATGGCGAGAGGAATGGACGTTGATGTCAGAAGAAGTTCTTACGAGAAAGTTAAACTGAGGGCCGCGGATTATCTTCTGATTGTGCTTTTCATCGCACTTTTCGCGCTGTCGGTAATTGTGGGAGAGATGGTTAAAAACGGAGCGTTTTTGTGATCAGATTCGATAATGTCAGTTTTCATTACGGCGGAGAGAGAGGCACCGGAGAAGGTGTCGATAACATCAATCTTTCGATCAATGACGGAGAATTCATTGTATTGTGCGGATCTTCCGGATGCGGCAAGACAACACTCACAAGACTGATAAACGGGCTTGCCCCGCATTTCTATCCGGGCGAACTCGAAGGTGAAGTCTTCATAAATGACATCAATGTATCTGCATCGGAACTGTCAGAGACCAGCAAGGTTGTTGGGAGCGTATTCCAAAATCCCAAGAGCCAGTTCTTTAACATCGATACCACAGGAGAACTGGTATTCGGTTGTGAGAACCAGGGGATGAGCAGGGAGGAGATCTCAGAAAGGCTGATAAAGACAGAGAAAGACATGAAGCTTCATGCGCTAATGGGCAGAAACATATTTGAGCTATCCGGAGGCGAGAAGCAGCAGATAGCGTGCGGAAGCGTATATACAACACAGCCGGATGTATATGTTCTCGATGAGCCATCATCTAACCTCGACCGCAAAGCAATCCACCGTCTTCACGAGATATTGAGAAAGATAAGGGAAAGCGGAAAGACAGTTGTTATCTCCGAACACCGCCTTTATTATCTGATGGACCTGGCAGACAGGTTCATCTATCTTGATGACGGCATCATTACTGCAACATATACTCCCGATGAACTTGAAAAGCTTTCTGACGGAGAGCTCAGCAAACTTGGATTAAGATGCACTGATCTCAATAAACTTGAAAAGAATCCTGACAATGCCGATTTCGGCAATGGCGGAATACCGGTTATCGAAGCAATCGACTTAAACTGCACTAGAGGCGGAAACCAGATTCTCGACATTGAAAGACTGCGGCTGCCTGAGCATTCGGTCATTGCGGTCATAGGCGATAACGGAAGCGGAAAGTCGACCATGACCGAAGCCCTTTGCGGAGTCGGAACTTCAGACGGAAGTATTGCTTTTAAAGGTCGTTATCTGAGTGACAGGCAGCGTGCGGACAAGAGCTTCATGGTAATGCAGGATGTTAACCGTCAGCTGTTCTCGGACAGTGTTATCGAAGAGGTAATGCTGAATGCATCCGTAGAAAGAGAAAAGGCTCTGGAGATACTTGATAAGCTCGGGCTTAAAGGAACAGAGGAAAGACATCCTTCATCACTGTCAGGCGGCCAAAAGCAGCGAGTTGCGATAGCATCGGCACTATGCGCCGGCAAAGAGATAATATTCTACGATGAACCCACATCCGGTCTCGACCGCAGGGGAATGGAGCGCTTCGGTTCGCTTCTGCATGAGATGCGGAATGAGATCACTTCGGTAATAATAACGCACGATCCTGAACTTATACTCAGATGCTGCACGCATATACTTCACATCGAAGGCGGACGGGTAATGGGATTCTATCCCCTTAACACTGACGGAGTACAGCGCGTCAGGGGGTATTTCATGTCCGAGAGTGATGAGAACACATCAAAGAAACGAAAGAAATACGGTATGTTCGGAAGAGTTCTCAAATATACCGGCAAGTGGAAAAAGTATGTGGTCTTCGCTGTAATATTCATGGTGTTGGGAGCAATATGCGGGGCACTGCCGTATGCGGGTATCTACGATCTTTTGACGGCATTCCTGAATGGCAATGGACTGACACTTCAAAGCACACTTCCAGATATAGCTCTGATCCTGGGGGCAGGCATTCTTTATGCAGTCGCTTATACGACAGGTCTTCAGTTCAGTCACCGCGCTGCTTACCACACACTGGAGAACATCCGTGTCAGCCTTCAGGAGAAACTTGACGGCCAGCCTTTGGGAAACATACATGACATGGGTATCGGAACGGTCAAAAAGCTTTTCAACGATGACATCGAATCAGTCGAACTCATGCTCGCTCACGTTATTCCGGAAGGCTTTTCGAACATTTTTGTAGGATCCCTGATCCTTCTGATATTAATTGCCGTGGACTGGCAGATGGCCTTGTGTTCCGTTGTTGTCCTTCTTTTGGGATATGCGGCATCGAGACAGATGTACGATGTCGGAATGGACAAGATGGGATACTATTTTGCTTCTTCAAAAAGACTGAATAACTCGATAATCGAATATGTATCAGGAATGGAAGTTGTAAGGGTCTTTAACCGCAGCAATGAATCAGGCGAAAGATTTGAAGATTCCGTATATAAATACCGTGATTTCGGTCTTGAATGGTATAAAGTCTGCTGGCCGTGGATGGCTCTGTACGGAAGCCTTTTCGCAAACATAACCCTGTATTCACTTCCTTTAGGCGGACTGCTCGTAATACTGGGACACCTTACTCTGAGCAGATATATACTTGCGCTTTGCTTAAGTTACGCACTTGGCCCGCTCCTTATACATACGCTTGCTCTTATCGGAACACTCCCGAGAGTTAACTATAAGATCCAGTCTATCGAGAAGGCTTTGGACCGTCCCGCGCTTAAGAGCGGCAATGAGCCTTTCAAAGGGACTGATCATTCGATAACGTTCGACAAAGTCAGATTTGCATATAAGGGCGATGAAGTCATAAAGGGCATTTCATTTACTGCGAAAGAAGGTCAGATGACGGCGCTCGTCGGTGAATCGGGCAGCGGCAAGAGCACGATTGCAAGGCTTATTGCACATTACTATGACGTGGATTCCGGATGTATCAGGCTGGGCGGACAGGATATAAACGAGATGCCGCTTGAGACACTCGGAGATCAGATCTCGTATGTATCACAGGAACTCTTCCTGTTTAACAAATCAATCATGGAAAATATCCGCATCGGAAAACCTGATGCTACTGATGAAGAAGTCAGGGAAGCAGCCAGAAGGGCAGGATGTGAAGATTTCATCCTGAACTTCGAAAACGGTTACGACACAATGGCCGGCGCCTGCGGAAACAAGCTTTCCGGAGGTCAGAAGCAGAGGATCGCCTTTGCCAGGGTGCTCCTGAAGAATGCTCCTGTGATCGTTCTGGATGAGGCGACCGCATTTATCGATCCCGAGAACGAAAAGAAGATGAACGATGCGATAGAAGAGATCACCCGAAATAAGACGGTTCTCATAATCGCTCACAAACTCAGTTCAATAGCCAAAGCTGACAAGATAATCGTTCTCGGCAAGGGAAGGATAGTGGAACAGGGAACCCACAGCGAACTGATCAAAGAATGTGATGAGTACAGAAAACTCTGGAATGCAACGGAAGAAAGCAACCGTTGGATACTGAAGGGGGGTGCAGATTCATGATCAGGATGCTGCACAGGATACTTGTCTTTTGTGACAAAAAGAATGCGAGAAACATCCGTCTTGCATATGTCTTCTCGTTCCTCAATTCCTTTGCTCAGAATGCTCCCGTAATGGCAGGCATCATCCTGATCCGCGAACTTATGGAAGGAACTGCGGATGCAGTTAAATGCTGTGTTATGGCAGGCATCCTCCTTCTGTGTTTTGTGCTCGGCGCATTATTCAGGAACATGTCGGACAGATTTCAGTCTTCATCCGGTTATAAAGTCTTTGCGGAAAAGCGAAAAGAATTCGCATCTCACCTGCGCAAGCTCCCCATGGGATATTTCACTGATGAGAACATCGGACGTATCAGTTCCATCCTGACCGAAGACATGGTGTTCGTTGAAGAGAACAGCATGAGCATAATAGCGGAAGTCGTAAGCGGATTCTTCTCACAGCTTGTCATTACTGCATTCATGTTTTTCCTGGATCCGCTGCTCGGATGCATTATCCTGGCAACGGATATCGTGGTCCTGCTTATCTCGATTCCGATGAACAAGACTGCGATGCGCAATTCCATCGGAAGGCAGGAAGCAATAGAGGATCTTACCGGCTCGATAATCGAGTATGCCGAGGGAATGGCGGTGTCAAAGAGCTTCGGCCTTACAGGCGAAAGTTCAACGCGTCTGCGCGGAAGTTTTGCGAAAAGCCGCGAAGCGAATCTTCAGTTTGAAAGAGAGTACGCGCCTTTCGAGAGAATACTGGAGATCGTGTATGCCATAGGCACTGCCGGAATAATCGCCGCTGCAGTCTGGCTCCTCCAGACGGACAGGATGGACAGCATTAACTTTATAGGTGTCCTCTTGTTCCTGATGAACCTGTTTACGCCATTTAAGACTGTATTCCAGCTCGGATCAAGACTCACGATAATGGAGACTGCATTGAACAGGATCGATAAAGTCTTTGCGGAAAAGCCTCTGTATCTTGACGGAACCAAAGAGCCGCTTGCGGTCTATGATCACGAGATAGAGTTTAAGAATGTGTCTTTCTCTTATGGCGATGAGGAAGTTCTTAAGGGTATCTCATTCAGTGCGGATAAGGATCAGATGATCGCACTTGTCGGTGAATCCGGAAGCGGTAAGACGACAATCGCGAACCTGCTTGCACGTTTCTGGGATGTAAATGACGGAGAGATCCTCCTTCACGGTACAAATGTTAAGGATATGCCGATGGAGACACTTATGGATCACATCAGCATGGTCTTTCAGAAAGTCTATCTTTTCGAGGATACGGTCTTCAATAATATTGCCATGGGCAGGGATAACTGCACCATGGAGGATGTTGCCGAAGCAGCGAAAAAAGCACGCTGCTACGACTTCATAATGCAGCTCCCGTACGGGTTTGACACGATAATAGGCGAGGGCGGAACGAGCCTTTCGGGAGGAGAAGCACAGCGCATCTCGATAGCCCGCTGTATCTTGAAGGATGCACCAATCATCATCCTTGATGAAGCAACGGCGAGCATTGACGCGGATAATGAACGTTATATCAAGGAAGGTATGACAGAGCTTTGCCGCAACAAGACGGTGCTTGTCATCGCACACAGGCTTAATACGATAAGAAATGCCGATAGGATCCTTGTGATCGATCACGGAAAGATCGCAGAAGAAGGTTCACATGATGAACTCATGAGCATGCACGGATTATATTCACATATGGCGTTGCTTCAAAAAGACATGAACGATCTTATGGAGGCTGGTGCAAAATGAGCAAGAACGCATGCAGGATTACAGGAATAGTTACCATCATCATAAGTGTTTTTCTTCTGATCGGAGGTTTATATCTTCCCCAGGCGGGTATCTCTCCTGCAGTTACGGTCACGAGTCTTGTTCTCGGATTTGTCCTGCTCATTACCGGAATAGTGTTCTATAAGATACTCAAGACAGATGAAAGATAAGGGGAATTGAAACATGGACATTTCAACACCTTACAGAGAATTAGTCAGAGATTTTCTCAGTACTCATAAGTATCAGGAGGCAGATGTAGATGGAGCGCATTTTCACTATCTGCTCTGCGGAAAGGGCAGCACGACGCTCGTCCTGCTTGTCGGAGGCATGGGACTGTCTTACATGTACATGCCGTACATTAAGGCCTTGGAATCCGATTACCGGATACTTACTTTTGACTATCCATATGAGTGCACAAACAACGCTAAACTTGCCGACGGGATCTCTGCGCTTCTCAGATATCTCAACATAGAAAAAGGCATATTTATCGGCAGTTCATACGGCGGTTATGTCGCTCAGATCTTTGCAAGAAAATATAAGGAACAGACAGCCGGTATGTGTCTGTTTTCGACGGCGGGGCTTTCTGAAAAGACAATTTCACAGTTGAAAGCCAGATATGAAAAGATAGCGCCCAAGCTTTTCTGGGTGTTAAAGCATGTTCCGTATTCATGGCTTAAGCCTTCCATGATACGTATGTGTATGCGCCATGCCGAAAATGTTTCGAAAGAAGAGTATGCGTACATTAAGAATATGTTCCGCTATATCTACATCGACTATACGCGCGAACTGGATATCCATATGACCGAGCTGCTGTTTGATCTTGGGAACCAGATGCCCTGTACCGCGGATGAGTTTGCATATCTGAAGGATCGTGTATTGCTGATCCTCCCTGAAAACGATGACAGTTTTACCCCTGAGATGCAAAAGGACCTGACGGATCTTATGCCTGAATGCACCATTGTTGAAGGCATAGACAGCGGTCACATATCAACCATGATCGAAGTCGACAGATATGTTGATGAGATCAGACGGTTTGTGGACTCTGTATAAATCAGCACATGAGGGATAAAGATGAACCACTATGTTGTTTTAGGCATCTTCGGGATAATAAGCGGTATTGCGGCGTCACTTGCGGATGTTCCGCTTGCAAGGCCCGGCAAAGCAAATCCGGGTGAGACACTGCCTTTAAATGGTATCAGTCCGTGGTGGGCTGACGTCACTGACAGCAGGTTTATTGTCTCATTCTGGCTGTCATTCTTAGGACAGCCCGGAGCATATGTCACCATGTGGCTTTTGGCAGATCTTATATCAAGACAGAATAACGCTTTGGCTCTGGCATTGAGGATAGTTACTTTCATCGCCTGTTACACCGGACTCATCTGTCATGCCGTCTTTTGCATCAAACCGGTCTTGTACAGGAGACTCTGCAAAAAGATGTCTGATGACGAGAGTCTTAAAGTTATGAATTCGATTGACCCGTTCATGAAAGTTCCGATGCTTATAGGAGCTTTGACGCTTTGGCTTGGGAGCACTGTTATCGTGGCAGCTGCGATCCTGACAGGTGCTCTTAATGTGCCTAAGATATGTCTGCTGCTTAATCCCGTCGGTGCTCTTCTAATTTTATTTCCTCTCAAAAAACTGGGTGTCAAAATTTCTGGCGTTCTTGGAGCGGGCTTTATATTGTTGTCGGTTTTACTGATCATTGCCGGTGTTCTATAATGTGCTTATGGAATCATGAGCGGGAAGTAAACTGACGTGAGCAGGATAGTCTTCAAAAGATCAACAGTGACTGCACCGGATCTTTCTGCGGATACGGTGTTGCCGTCAAGGATTTCAGGAATCCTGTCATAGATTTCAACCGCAATAACACATATATCCAAAGCGAAGGAATCAATCAGGATTTCGGCGTTTACGACTGTCCTGATGACATGTTAAAGGAACACCGTCAGGAATTATCTGCCGTGAAAAGATTTGCATATATGCATTATGGAAGACATCTAATGAACCGCAATGTGAAAAGGGTGAGGGAAGCATCATGAAGTTTTTGTATTTTTTCGATAACAATCTGAAGCGGTTTACCATGTACGGCAAAAGGATGCTTCATCCGGCCACAGTGGAATATGGGATCGTTCGCCCAAGATATTCGCACATATTGATGAATCGGCCAGGAGTTCCATAGGAAGGCCTTTTGACCCTTCAGCACCGAAGAGCATAAGGAAATAAGGTTTACGCCGCCGTAAGAAGAAATGTTGACATTTGAAAATATATTGTATACAATATAATCGTATCAAATACAAAACGAGGATGCCCCATGAAATACGATTACCGTGAAGCAATGAAACTTTCAAACCAGCTCTGCTTTCCGCTCTATGCGGCAGCAAGGAACGTTACGGGACTTTATACTCCGTATCTGAAAGAGCTCGGCCTGACTTACACACAGTACATCGTGTTTCTTGTTTTGTGGGAGAAGGACGGCATCACTGTAGGCGAGATCTGCGAGAAACTCATGCTCGACAACGGAGCCGTATCGCCTTTGCTCAAGAAGATGGAGCAGGCAGGATACATAACAAGAACGAGGAGCAGTGAGGATGACCGTGTTGTATTGATATCACTGACCAAAGAGGGCAAAGACCTGCAGAAGAAGGCAAAAGATGTTCCGGCAAAAGTTGCGGGCTGCGTCGATCTTCCTCCCGAAAAAGCAAAGATGCTCTACACACTGCTCTATGAACTTCTAGATAATCAGAAAACCAAAAACACATAAAGGAGAATGATCATGGCAACAGTATACGATTTCACTGTAAAAGACAGAAAAGGCAATGAAGTAAATCTCGCGGAATACCAGGGTAAGGTTCTTCTTATCGTCAACACAGCAACCGGATGCGGATTTACACCTCACTATGAACCTCTTGAAGCAATGTACAAAGAACTGAAGGATCAAGGTTTTGAGATACTCGATTTCCCATGCAATCAGTTCGCAAATCAGGCTCCCGGAGATGAAGAGCAGATCCATCAGTTCTGCACTTTGAAGTTCGGAACCGAATTCCCGCAGTTCAAAAAGATCGATGTAAACGGTGATAATGCGGATCCTTTGTTTGTCTTCCTTGCAACCGAGAAGCCTTTTGAAGGATTCGGAAAAGGTATCAAGAGCAAGGCACTTGAGAAGTTCGCGAAGATGAACAACAAGACATATGGCGATAAGACATATATCGGATGGAACTTCACAAAGTTCCTCATCGACCGTGAGGGAAAAGTAATTGCAAGATTTGAACCGACAGTCGAAATGGACGAAGTAAAAGAAGCGGTAAAATCCGCACTTTGATCAACCCAAAAAGAAGATAAAAGAAGACCCGGCTCACAAGGGTAAGAGCCGGGTCTTGGTTATTTGCGCAGGAGGGTTTTGTTATTTATTTACGTGGAATGCGTTCATCTGAGGGTAAACAGCTGCCTCACCGAGGAGTTCTTCAATGCGGAGCAACTGATTGTACTTGGCAACACGTTCACTTCTTGAAGGTGCACCTGTCTTGATCTGGCATGTGTTGAGAGCAACTGCGAGATCTGCGATGGTTGTGTCTGCAGTCTCACCTGAACGGTGTGAAGTTACTGCAGTGTAGCCTGCATTGTGAGCCATCTTGATAGCTTCAAGAGTTTCAGATACAGAACCGATCTGGTTGAGCTTGATGAGGATGGAGTTTCCTGCACCGAGAGAGATACCCTTGGAAAGTCTTTCAGTATTGGTAACGAAGAGATCGTCGCCAACGAGCTGGACCTTCTTGCCGATCTTTGCGGTCATTCTCTGCCAGCCTTCCCAGTCTTCCTCATCGAGACCGTCCTCGATCGAAATGATCGGGTACTTGTCTACGAGGGATTCCCAGTGAGCGATGAGCTCATCGGATGTGAATTCTTTGCCAGACTTGGGCTGCTTGTAGAAGCCCTTGCCCTTTTCGCTCTTCCACTCGGAAGAAGCTGCATCCATTGCGATCATGAAATCCTTGCCGGGTTCAAAGCCTGCAGCCTTGATTGCTTCAAGGATCTTCTCGATTGCTTCCTCATCGCTCTTGAGGCTGTTGGGAGCAAAACCGCCCTCGTCGCCTACAGCGGTAACGTCGCCCATGTCCTTGAGGAGCTTCTTGAGTGAATGGAATACTTCAGCACACCATCTTAATGCTTCCTTGAATGAAGGAGCACCAACGGGCATGATCATGAACTCCTGTGTGTCTACAGCGCTGTCTGCGTGAGCACCGCCGTTTAAGATGTTCATCATCGGAACGGGGAGCCTGTTGGCATTGGCGCCGCCAAGGAATCTGTAGAGAGGAATATCAAGTGATTTGGCGGCAGCCCTTGCCACAGCGATCGATACAGCAAGTATCGCGTTGGCACCTAAGTTGGATTTATCCTTTGTACCGTCAGCATCGATCATGGCTTTATCTACAGCGTATGTATCAAAAGCATCCATGCCGATGATTGCGTCAGCGATAGTGGTGTTGATGTTATTGACAGCCTTTGTAACGCCTTTACCTAAATATCTGGACTTGTCACCGTCTCTGAGTTCCAATGCTTCAAACTCGCCTGTGGAAGCGCCGCTGGGAGCGCAGCCTGTGGCAACAGTTCCGTCGATGAGAGTAACTTCAGCCTCAACAGTGGGGTTTCCTCTGGAGTCTAAGATCTCTCTGCCGATTACGTTCTCAATGATAAGTTCGTTCATTTGTTTTCCTTCTTTCGGGATATCATTTTCCGCCGGAGACTGAGAGCAGAAGTAGCCCCCGGCGGAAGCACATGATTTATTCGGTTAGCGTTTGCTAACTAACAATTTATATCACACGGACCGAAACGCTGTCAACCCTAAATTTACTGCATTTCAGAGCCACAAAAACTCATTGACAAAGGTCATTTGTGTTGATATAGTTAGCAGTGGCTAACCGAAAGGAGAACGGCAATGTCAGAAGACCAGATCGTAAGAAACTGTGCACCGACTTTGGCTGGTATAAAGACCGGCAGTCTGTTCAACGTGAGTATTTCTTCCGACAGTGATTTCAGACATGACATCGTTCTTTTCAACAGGGCTATGAGGGACAAGGGAGTACGCATCATTCCTCTTAAGGTAAGTGAGAAATATGCGCTGATATACCTGTACCGTCCTGACATGCTCGAGCACGATCTTAAGGATCCGCTTGCTGCAAGCATTCTTGAGCGTTACGGATATAAGTTTAAGAATGCTGACCGCTGTGTCGTTGACCTTGCGAGAAGACTTAATTCATCTTCTGAATTTCCTCATGAGATCGGCCTGTTTCTCGGTTATCCGCCGCTCGATGTTGACGGTTTCATAAAGCATCCGAATGAAGGTTATTGCGAAGTCGGATACTGGAAAGTCTATTCGGATGTAGAGAATGCCAGAAGAGCCTTCAGAAGATTCAAAAGATGCACTGAAGAGTACGGGCAGATGTTAAAGCAAGGCAGAACACTCGAGCAGCTCGTTGTTTGAGTACTGTAAATAAAACATAGAAACGTGAGGTTTACATAATGGGTAAAGTAGCAGTTGTTTTCTGGAGCGGTACTGGTAATACCGAAGCAATGGCAAAGGCTGTTGAGGAAGGCATCAAGGGTGCAGGTGCTGAAGCAGTTGTAGTAGCACCTTCAGCATTTGACGCTTCCAAGGTCGCTGAATTTGATGCCATCGCATTCGGATGCCCCGCAATGGGAGATGAAGTCCTTGAAGAAGGCGAATTCGATCCCATGTTCACAGGAATCGAGTCATCACTTAGCGGCAAGAAGATTGCTCTCTTCGGTTCTTACGGCTGGGGAGACGGCCAGTGGATGAGAGACTGGGAAGAAAGATGCAAGAAAGCAGGCGCGAACCTTGCATGTGATTTCGTAATCGCAAACAACGATCCTGACGCAGATGCCGTAAACGCATGCAAGGCACTCGGTGCAGCACTTGCCTGAGGTCAAAACAATGATGAAACTCGTACTTGTAAGACACGGAGAAAGTGAATGGAATAAGCTCAATCTTTTCACGGGATGGATGGACGTCGATCTCAGTGAAAAGGGCAGAGAAGAAGCCAAAAATGCCGGAAAGACAATGAAAGCAGACGGATACGATTTCGATGTATGCTACACGTCTTATCTTAAGAGAGCAATTCATACACTGAATATCGCTCTCGATGAGATGGACCGCGCATGGCTTCCCGTAATCAAATCGTGGAAGCTCAACGAGCGTCACTATGGTGCTCTTCAGGGCCTCAACAAATCAGAGACAGCACAGAAATACGGTGAGGATCAGGTCAAGATCTGGAGAAGATCCTTTGACGTGAAGCCGCCTGAACTGGATGACTCTGATGACAGAAGCGCTAAAAAGCAGGCAATGTACAGAGATGTCGATTCTTCTCTTCTTCCAAAGAATGAGTCTCTTGAGACAACCATCGAACGTGTCATTCCTTACTTTGAGGAAACGATCAAGCCTGACATGAAAGCAGGAAAGAGAGTTATCATCGCAGCTCACGGAAATTCTTTGAGAGCACTTGTCAAGTATTTCGACAAGCTCTCTAATGAAGAGATCATAAGCGTGAACATTCCGACAGCGGTGCCTCTCGTTTATGAATTCGACGATGATTTCAATGTGTTAAGACATTACTACCTTGGTGATCCGGAAGCTCTTAAAGCAAAGATGGAGGCAGTCGCCAACCAGGGAAAAGCAAAATAAGCAAGCCATATTCCAATTATAGATTTCCTTTGTAGCAGGCAGGGCCGTCTCATTCAGGTGGAGGCGGCCCTGTCATTTACAAGAGCCCATTATTCAAACGATTTTGATTGACATTGTTGAATGCTGGTGATACAGTTAGCAACGGCTAACAGAAGAGTCAAGGAGAGTAAATATGAGTTCAGAAACAGTTACAAATAACAATAAGCTGAAGGCAAAGGATTTTATTACCGTAGGTATCTTCACTGCGATCATATTCGTTGTTGAATTTGCTTGCGGAATGCTCGGATACATCCATCCGTTCATCGTTGCGTCTTATGTCATAATGATCCCGCTGGTAGGCGCGATCCCCATGATGCTCTTCTACACAAAGGTGCAGAAGTTTGGCATGATCACCATTATGTCAGTGCTGATAGCGATCATCATGTTCGTAACGGGAATGGGATTCCTCGGAGCACCGCTCATCATCCTTGCAGGCGTTGTCGCTGACCTTATTGCAAAGTCAGGAAAATATAAGAGTTTCAAGAAGACAATGTTCAGTTACGGCGTTTTCTGCCTTTGGATCTGCGCAAACTATTTTCCTGTTGTTATCACAGCTGAGGATTACAGAAAGAACCTTGCAGACGGCGGCTATTCCGCAGAGTACTGCAACAATCTGTTCCTTGCGATCAACTACAAGACAATCGGTATACTTCTTGTTCTCTGCTTTGTTTTCGGATTGATCGGAGCAGTCATCGGCAAGGCTGTAGTCAAGAAGCACTTTGAGAAGGCCGGAATCGTCTGATGAAGCTCGATCCGCGCACGAAACTCTACATGATACTGATCGTTTCGGCGGTCGTCATGATGAGCGCCACAACGCCTTTTCTGTGGGCAGTCAGGATCATAATGACACTGATCCCCATCATTCTGCTCGTCATCGAAAAGAAGTACACGAGTGCATTCGGCTTTACGTTCCTTTATACGGCCGCGCTCGTAATGACGTTCTGTTTCCTTTCAGAGAGTTCATCGTCGTTCTTCAAGACTTTCGTAACCGGATACAGCGGCATCGTGGTGCAGTTCATGCCGTGCCTGATAACAGCATGGTATGTTGTCAGAACAACAAAAATCGACGAGTTCATGTCAGCCATGCAGAAGATGCATGTGCCGGACGGAATAGCCATCTCGCTGGCTGTTGTAATGAGATTCTTTCCGACTATAAAGGAGGAGTATTCAGCAATCAGTGATGCGATGAAGATGCGCGGGATTGCTCTTGGCGGCGGAAACGCAGGAAAGATGATCGAGTACCGCATGATCCCGCTTCTTTTCTCCTGCGTGAACATAGGAGATGAACTGTCCGCGGCCGCAATAACAAGAGGCCTCGGAGGAAAAGTTAAGAGGACCAGCGTTGAGGAATTAAAGCTCCGCGTATCAGACTGGCTCCTGATAACGGCATTTACGGCAGCTGCAGTAGTATTCGTATTGTTCAAGTATTTCTTATGAGTGAGAACGTGATCGAACTGGAACATGTCAGCTTTAAGTACAAGGGTTCTGAAGAAGGGCTCTTAAACGACACGTCGCTGACAGTCACAAATGGCGAGGCCCTGCTCCTTACGGGCGCTTCCGGTTCGGGAAAGACAACGATATTAAGGCTGATAAACGGCCTCATCCCGCACTACTACCAGGGTGACGTTGAGGGAAAGGTAACCGTAGCGGGACGTGAGATCGCGAAAACAGAGCTGTACGAGCTTGCAGGCGTCGTCGGCACGGTCTTCCAGAACCCCAGAAGCCAGTTCTTTTCCATAGATACTGACGGAGAGATCGTTTTCGGACCTGAGAACATAGGGCTAGATCCGAAGGAGATCCAGAAGAGAAAAGAAGATGTCGTAGAGGAGATGCATATCGGAAAGCTTCTCGGAAGAAGCCTTTTCGAGCTGTCAGGCGGAGAGAAGCAGAGCATAGCATGTGCTTCCGTATCCGCACTCCTGCCTGAGATAATCCTTTTGGACGAACCATCTTCCAATCTTGACCAGGGTGCCATAGCAAAGCTGGCTGAACAGATCAGGATGTGGAAGGAAGAGGGCAAGACCATCGTTATTTCCGAACACAGGCTCTGGTACCTCAAAAATCTTGTTGACCGCGTCATCTACATGGATCACGGTCATATTGCTCATGAATGGTGCGGTGAGGAGTTTGCTGATTTTACTCCTGATCAGATTGAGTATCTCAAGCTGCGTCCTCTAAATGTTCCTGACATTCTTTCACCCGGATGCGGCGGTGACTGTGACTGCAACGGATCCTGCAAAGTGGATCTTTCCACCCCGGATCCTGCTGGCGGTATAACACTTAAAAAGTTCTATTTCTCATATCACAGGAATCCGTATCTGTTCTGGAAAAAGAGCTTCAGCGAAGATGACAGCAATCTGAGTCTTTGTATCCCCAGGCTCGTGCTCCCGAAGGGCGCGGTCATAGGTGTTATCGGCAAGAACGGAACGGGTAAATCCACGTTCCTTAAATGCGTATGCGGCCTCGAAAAGGACTGCAGGGGCATTATCGAGTGTGACGGCATAGAGTACAGGGGCAGAAAAAGGCTTGCCTTCAGCTATATGGTCATGCAGGACGTAAACCACCAGCTGTTTACCGACAGCGTTGAGTCGGAGGTACTGCTTTCAATGAAAGAAGATGACAAAGAGCGCTGCGATAAGATCCTGGACTCTCTGGGTATTCTCGAGTTCAAGGACAAGCATCCGATGGCTCTTTCTGGCGGGCAGAAGCAGAGGGTGGCGATAGCTTCTGCGATGGCAGCAGACGCAAAACTGATGCTCTTTGACGAGCCCACGTCCGGACTTGACTATTCCCACATGGAAAAGGTCGGACAGCTGTTGAAAAACCTCGCTTCTTCGGGTAATACTGTACTTGTGGCAACACATGATCCCGAGCTTATCGAGCTTTGCTGCGATTATGTTTTGTGCATCGAGAACGGTAAACTCGGTTACATGAAGAGGGTGTAACAATGTTAAAAACAGTCTTACTGGGTCTTCTCATACCGTTTATAGGCACATCCGCGGGTGCCGCATGCGTTTTCTTCCTTAAGAACGATCTGAAGGACGGGATCAAGCGCGCGCTGACCGGATTTGCGGCCGGAGTCATGGTCGCGGCATCCATCTGGAGCCTTATAGTTCCCGCGATCGAGCAGTCTGCTGACAAAGAAAGACTCGCATTTCTACCGGCATTTATCGGTTTCTGGGCAGGTATCCTGTTCCTTTTACTGTTAGATCATGTAATCCCTCATCTTCATGTTTATATCAACCAAACAGAAGGTCCTAAGAGCAAACTTACCCGCACTGCGATGCTGGTCCTTGCGGTTACGCTCCACAATATTCCTGAAGGAATGGCGGTAGGCGTTGTTTACGCTGGCCTGGTGAACGGATCGGGAAACATTACCGCGGGTGCCGCTCTGGCGCTGGCTTTGGGTATTGCGATCCAAAATTTCCCCGAAGGCGCGATAATCTCAATGCCCTTATATTCGGAGGGCAAGAGCAAGCCAAAGTCATTTGTGCTGGGCGTTCTTTCGGGCGCGGTGGAACCTGTTTTCGGAGGCCTGACCGTACTTATAGCCGGACTTGTCATTCCGGCAATGCCGTATCTGCTCTCATTTGCGGCGGGCGCGATGCTCTATGTAGTAGTGGAAGAACTGATCCCTGAAATGTCTCAGGGAAAGCATTCAAATATAGGAGTTGTCTCCTTTGCGATAGGCTTCAGCCTCATGATGGCACTCGATGTGGCTCTTGGCTGAACCGGTATTAAAGACAACGGCGAATCAGATCGTTGTCGTCCCGAAAATTGCCACACTTTTTTAAGTTATGATTAAAGTTATCCGTCGATAATGGTCTTAACCTGGTGGGAGAAAGGATAGGCCAAATATGGATAAGAACTCAGAAAACAGCGTAAACTTAAACGCACTGCCTGAGAATAAGGTCGCGGAAAAGGAGGCGCAGACAACTGCGCAGGCAGCTGCACAGCCCGAAGCACAGGCAGTTCAGCCTGCTCCGCAGCCGGTTTTCTCTCAGGCACAGCAACCAATGACACAGATCAACACACTACCCTCCAAGCCGAAAAAGACAAGAGGCAATGCAGCAAAGGTAATTGCTCTAGCCCTTTGCTGCTCTCTTGTCGGCGGCGCAGTAGGCGCAGGAAGCGTAATCTGCCTTAATGCTTTCGGCATCGGGGTAAAGCCGGGAATGAAGATCTCCAGAATGATCAACAAGGATTCCGGCAGAAGAGAAAGAAATAAGGACGATCAGGAGAGGTCTGCAAAATCTGACGGCAACCGTGATTCCTTCAAAAACCGTGGGGGGAATAACGGCGGCCAAAGAAAGGGGACCGGACGCGATGAGCAGTTCCAGGACAAGGTTCAGCCGGGCGGACGGGATAATTTCGGACGTAACAGACAATCACAAGGAGAGTCCAATATAAAGGGTAAGGATCAGGGCACCAATCTGCCTGATAAGGGATCCGATCCCAATGGACAGACCACTCCTGAGACCGAACAGACTAAACCATCGGCAGGAGGTGAGGCGAAGACATAAAACTGTAGGAAAGGCACGAAATTAAACACACTAATCCAAATTCTATAAAAGAGGCTGTCTCAGCGATGAGGCAGCCTTTTAGTGTTTATATGGTCAAGCTTGAGGTCCGGGTCTCGGGCCGGCACCCTTCGGAGGTCCTTTGACTCCGACGATCCTTGCTACGATCGGGGCAAGGAGTACTGAAAGAGCATAGCTGATAAGAAGCGTGGGAATAAGGAGTTTCCCCCAGTTTCCAAGCCACATGACGGGGAACGGCGGAAGATGGCTTAATGTTTCTGCAGGAAGCTTCATTCTAGCGGTAAGAACACCGACAAAGCTCAGGATGAAGCTGATGATAAATGTATTTCCGATCGAGATGGGAAGCGCATTGATAAGGATGAACTTCATTGAAGGAGGCACAGCGCCTGCCTTGCGTGCCATTGAAGCACCGATCTTGCCGAAAGGGATGATGAACGCGATTATTGCGCCCAGAATGACCGAAAGAATGATGTTTGAAGCATAGATAAGGCCTGCGGAATGCGCCTTTAACGAATCAGGGTTAGTGGTGGTGACAAGAACTGCAGACACTACGCCCATGGATGCTGAGACTATGATGGACATTATCAGTCCGACAAGACGTTCTTTCTGCATTTTGTTCCCCTCAAAAACCTGATTTTCGCCCGCACACGGCCAATCAGCGGATGAGTTATTGTAACATATCGGGCCAAAATGGTAATCAGGAATGCCGTTTTAGTGCTATTTTCTTTGTTTTAAAAGCTTTGAAAGTCTATTTTGTTACACAATGTTAATAGAAATTGATATATAGTATTAGTATTATTTCGTGAAAAACCGGCCGGAACAGCAAACGGAGAGCGCTTTTTATGACTACCATCAAGAAACCGCATGATGACCTCAAGTCCATAGGGCTTATGGTTGTATGCATCGCGCTCAACTTTGTATTAAGCCAGATAGTTTCAAAACTCGGCCTTCCTCTTTATTTCGACAGTGTCGGAACCATAGTTGCCTCAGCGACCGGAGGCTTTCTGCCGGGCGTTGTTGTAGGCTTCTTGACCAACGTTGTCATCCACTTATACAACAGATATATCCTTCTCAATCCGGATGACGTTACACTCTACTACTGCGTGGTAAGCGTCCTCATCGCACTGGTCGCAGCTGCTTTTGCACAGAAGAAATACTTCAGAAAGGTCTCGATCAAGCTTCTGCTGCCGGTAATATGCTTTGTCCTCATAGGCGGCGGAATCGGATCGGTCATTACCTGGGGCCTTTACGGAAACACGATGGGTGATGAGCTTGCTTCATCACTTGCGGGCAGGATCTATACGAATGTTATAAGCAATGCTTTCTGGGCACAGATGTATGCGGGACTCATTACAGATATTCCGGACAAACTCTTCAGCACGATTGTCGCTTTCATGCTCTGCAAGTTCTATCCGAAGAAACTTAAACCTTCAAGGGACAGGATCGATCTTGCCATGCTCGCAAAGAAGGGCTTTTCGCTCAGCGGAAAGATAATCTTATCGGTCACACTGATATTCGGCATAGCTGCCGCAGTCGTCACCATGGTAAGTTTCAGAATGTTCCGTCAGACCATGGTAGCGTCTGAAGGCCAGTATGCCAGAGACACCGCGTCGTTCGCAGCCACCCTGATCGATGCCAATATGGTCGATGAATACCTGAGGATCAAGGATACCGCAGAAGGATATAACAGGATCAAGAGATATTACAGCCTTATCCTGAACAGTTCCGACAGGATCCAGTACCTTTATGTTTACCAGATACAGGAGGACGGTTGCCACGTCGTTTTCGATACTGATACCGCTGATACGCCGGGTTCTGAGACAGGCGAGGTAATACCTTTTGATGCATCATTTTTACAGTACAAAACAGACCTTCTTGCCGGCAAGGAGATCCCGATAATCGAGTCAAACGATTCCTACGGCTGGCTCCTGTCTTCATATGTCCCGATCTATAACAATCTCGGAAAATGCAAGGCGTATGTCTGTGTTGACGTTTCAATGCCTAACATTGTTGACGTCGAGAGAACGTTCACTTTCAAGATTACAACGATCCTGATGGGATTCTTTATAATGATCCTCACAATGAGCGTCTATTTCGCAAAGCGCTTCATCGTAAGCCCTGTTAACAGCCTCGCGAAGATCACGAGCGATTTTGCCTATACCAACGATGAGGCCCGTGAGAGCACGCTTGAGAGCATCAAGGAGCTTGAGATCAAGACGGGTGACGAGATCGAGCATCTGTATAAATCCATCGCGAAAACGACACGCGACACGGTCAACTACATCAACGAATCACAGCGCAAGAATGAAGCTATCTCAACGTTCCAGAGCGGCATGATCAACGTCATGGCCGACCTCGTTGAGAGCCGTGACCAGTCCACGGGCGAGCACATCAAGAACACGTCTGCTTACGTTGAGATAATCTGCGATGAGCTCATCAAGGAAGGTAAGTTCTCAGACGTCTTGGACGAAGAGTTCAAGAAGAACATTGTATCTTCCGCACCTATGCACGACATCGGCAAGATCAAGGTCTCAGACGTTATTCTGAACAAGCCCGGAAGGTTTACAGATGAAGAGTATGAGATCATGAAGTCTCATGCCGCAGAAGGCGCGAAGATCATTGCATCCGTTAAGAAAACGGTCGAGAACCAGGAACTCAAGGAAAACTATCTTGGTGAAGCCGAGAACATGGCTCATTACCATCACGAGAAGTGGAATGGCGAGGGATATCCCTGCGGACTCAAGGGCGAGGAGATTCCGCTTTCAGCAAGGATCATGGCTGTTGCAGACGTATTTGACGCTTTAATAGCTGTACGTGTCTATAAGCCCGCGATGCCGTTTGAGAAGGCGATGGGCATAATAAAGAAAGACGCGGGCACGCATTTTGACCCGGTCATTGCCGAAGCTTTCCTGAATGCTGAAGAGAAGGTCCGTGCAGTTACTTCAAAGATCCACGAAAAGTGATCACTGGCGGTAAAAGAGATCGGGATTGTTCTCGTAGTAGCGCTTTTTATCCTCGTACATCTTCCTGTCCGCAGAGCGCATTGCTTTGAGGATGTCAGGCTCGTCCTTACTGTATGAAACGCCGACCGCGAAACGTATTGTCTCGGTCTTGGCTGCTTTCTCGTTAAGTTCCGCAATGCGCCTGTCAACGGTCTCCGGATCCGTCTTGCATGCAATGACCATGAACTCGTCGCCGCCAACGCGGTAGACCTCGGCGTCGTAGAAGACGTCAGAAAGGAGACCCGCCGCATCCTTGAGCAGAGTGTCGCCGGCCTGGTGGCCCCTTGTGTCATTCAAGTGCTTGAGGCCGTTCATGTCCGCGAATATTATCGCGAACGGTGTCTCGAGAACATCCTTGCCTGCAATGACGCGGTCAACGCGGTTGTTCATTATGTTTCTGTTCATTATGCCCGTGAGCATGTCGATGGAGCTTAAGGTCGTAAGACGCTCCATGAGGAAGTGGTTTGCTATCTCGGAGGCTACAAAGAAAGTCGTGAGCTCAAGGATCTCCTTAATCTCGACGGTCTTCTCCGTCTCGAAGTTCAGAGCCCAGATGTAGCCGACGGTCAGGTTCTTGCTCTTGAGAGGGAAGAGGACCATGGTCTCTATCTCGGATCTCTCAAAGCCTTCGCGCCATGAGGGATCGCGCCTGCAGATCTCTTCCCTGTCCTGCTCGTCCTTGACTATTATGCATGTGCTCCCGTTAAGCATTTCATCCCATTTCTTTGTCATGGGGTAGAAGGAGTCATCAAGGAAATCGCTGACAGAGTAAGGGGCGTCGGGCTTTCTGGCTTCAGCCAGGCAGGTGCACTCCCTGTTCTCGTCATCTATGTATATGACGCAGCACTCGTCCGCTCCGCATACGTCCCTGATGTCTGCAATGACGTCGTTCATCGCCTTCTTGAAATCGGGAGTACCCCTGAGCTTGATGCACGTCTCGAGGACGCTTGCCACGGAAGCTGCCGTGATGTCAGACATCTTCTCGGAATTAGCCTGGGGCGTGACATCGTAGGAATAGATGCAGTAGCAGGTATTGCCTTCGGTGTAATCGAGGGGGATCATGAACATGTTGAGCCAGAGGTCCATCTGGTAAAGGCTTACGTATGAATGCATCGGCTCGCCGCAGATCGCGCAACGGAATACGAAGTCTTCGAAATTCATGTTCTTGGGGAAGCACATTTCATAGGGGCATCCGGGGACGAAAGGATGGCCCGTAACCTGACCGATGTCTTCAGCGTGAGCCTTGTTGCCCGCCACTACGCGTATGTTCCCGTAGCGGCCTTCACCCATGTCCTCGATGGAAAGGATGCATGTCTTCGTCTTATAGAGCTTTAATACTTCGTCAAAATTCATATCTGTCCCCCATGTGCGGCAGGTAGCCGCCATGTTTTCATTATAGGTTCCAAAACCCCGATTTCCACAATAACGAAAACCTTTAACACTCTATTTACAGACTGTCTTTATTAAACCCTTAGTGTAAAACGTTCGTGTTATAATTATTTTTAATACTTTCACGCGCGAAAAGAGGTGCTACACATGGAAAAGATCGAATTCTGGCAGGATGGTGAATATAACTACCCTCTGGCTTTTGAGTTCAGGCCAAACCTGAGACAGTACCTCATAGATGACGGAAACGTACATCCTTGCATGATCGTCCTCCCGGGCGGCGGATATGCCGTTGTCGTTCCGCCGGAAGGCGAACTCGTTGCCAAGAGATTCAACGAACTCGGCTACAACTGCTTCGTAATGACATACACCACAAACCAGCTCATGCGTGAACCCGTCATGGATCAGGCGATGAAAGATCTTGCAAGAGCGATCAGATTCGTAAGAAAGAACGCGTCGTCATACCGCGTTGATCCTTCAAAACTCTATGTTTGCGGTTTCTCCGCTGCTGGTCATGTATGTGCATCCGTGTGCGATTACTGGGACGAACTGACTGATGAGAATCCTTTATACAAAGACATCTCATGCCGTCCTGATGCAGCCATACTTTCATATCCGGTCATTACTTCCGGCGAGTATGCGCACAAGGATTCGTTCAAGTTCCTTTTGGGCGGCGACATCTATGACCGCGAAGACGAGGAAGCCAAAGCACTGCTTGACCGTTATTCGCTCGAAAAGCACGTTAAGCCGACCAATCCGCCATGCTTTGTCTGGCAGACCGAGACAGACAACCTCGTGCCCGTTAAGAACAGTTATCTGTATGCTGATGCACTGAAAGCTGCAGGTGTTAAATATGAGCACATTACGTTCCCCGAAGGGTTCCACGGCCTTTCGATCCCAAACAGAGACTGGGCGCAGGGAAATCACGGTGAGCCATACACCGCGGAGCAGAGTTTTGCTCTCGTAAACGCGGTGAAGGCGGGACTTATCGAAGAACCTGAAGGCGGAGCCGACGGACTTTTGGGATTTCTGGGACCATACCCGACCGACCCTGATTTCGATGGCTTCCCGGAAATATGTGTATGGCCTGAAAAGGCTGATAATTTCATTAAGAGTCTATGAGGATGAGTTATGGATATAAAAGACAGCAGGATCGATGCCGGCAAGGCATTCGACTGGGGCAAGACCTCAGAGTTTTACGCAAAATACAGGGATATCTATCCTGACGTTTTCTATCAGAAGGTTGCTGACAGAGGCCTTTGCATTGAAGGCCAGAAGGTCTTGGACC
>JAFWQF010000076.1 GCA_017509205.1 Clostridiales bacterium
ACCGTCGGGATCACCGTCAGTTACGGCGGCGCGAGTTTTGAAGGATATTACGGCGTCAACCCGGTGAACCCTCTGATGGTACCCAATCCTACGGGGCCGATGAGCATGAACCTGATGGGATTTGCCGGAATGCCGGGCTTTTCGGGCGCTCATGGCAGCATGGGCTCTGGAGGCGACATGGGCGGCATGACTTATCAGCGCCACCCTGACGAAGACATCCAGTTAAAGATCGGCAACAGTTTTCTTAAAAACGGCGATGAGACTGTCTACAACATCAATTCCGCGTGGCACGATACATCGGACAAGCTGCACCTTGAACTGGCCAACATGAAGACCGGCGAGATCATCAATCTCACGCTGGACCGCGAAAGTGTTTCCGTTCCTGAAGAACCCCTGAAAGAAGGCGAATGCCGCTGCGAGTGCGGTCAGGTCTACTCAAGCAAGTTCTGCCCCAACTGCGGTAAGCAGCGTCCTTCGGATCCCTCCACTTATACCTGCTCCTGCGGCTTTAACGGCCCAATCAGCAAGTTCTGTCCCAACTGCGGAGCGCCCTGCCCGGTCTGCGTTCCCGGTGTCGATTACAATGCTTTCCCGCCTGAACCTGAAGCGCCTAAGGCAGCTAACGGTCTTTCCGAGGCTGAAATAAATGCAAAGCTCGAACACGGCTGGCGCGATGGGCGCGGCCAGTTCCAGATAAGGTTTAAGGACCAGCAGTTCGCCACGCGCTACATCGTCACGGCCCTGAATCCTACTGGGATGGAGATGCCCACAGGCGAGAAATACTGCATCCGCTCTAACTATTCTCCTACTTTCGGAGCTGACCTGACTACCGCATGGCCTGACCCAAGCAGCCTGAAGTCCCATCCGGACGAATTATTCGCTGTCTATCCGGTGCAGCATTTCTACATGAACAGTTCCGGCTGGAAGATCTTCGGCATCGAGAAGATCTGGTACGGCTCGGGCACGCTTCACCTGGACCTTCTCAAGTGGAAGGATAAAACGCAGTTCACGGTCGACCTTGAGCTTGACGAAAACGTCAGCATTCCAGAAGATGAGGTCGCAACCGAGGCAGGCTGGACGTGCTCAGAGTGCGGCGCCACATTCCAGACCGGCGAAACATGCGCCGAATGCGGTGCAAAAATCGAGACCGAAGTGCTTTTCGCGCTGTCGGAATACAAGTCGACCAATCCTCCGCAGTACAACAACACCAAAGTCTATAAGTTCTCGGATACACAGCTCATCCTGCAGACCGGAAACCATTACCGCTTCATCCCTTCAACGGTAATCGAGCCTGCTTTAGAGATCATCAGGCAATACCACATCGACAAGTGGGATGAATATCAGAGCCGCATGACCGGTCTCATGGGCGGCAGCCAGTCTGTCTACTACTATGACGGCGCAGCCATGGTCGGCACTTCCACGGACCACAATCTTGAGGTCGGCGCCGCATACAGCGCTTTGTTGCACCTTTTCGCGGGCGCAAAGTGCGAGGAATAGGCGCTTGATCAGGCGATTTACCTACTAAATCAGACTTTTTCTCAATTTCGTATGTAAATTTCAGGAACGAATCTGATTTGGAAACGCATTTTTCCTACTAAATCAGTATTTTTGCTTTTTTAGTATGTATTTTTTCGGGCAAAACCACCCTTCGAAGGCTAAATTTTCCTACTAGATCAGCAATTTCGCCGTTTTCGTAGGAAATTTATATATCTAAGGACCTTCCGGAGGCCAAATAATACCTACTAAATCGAACTTTTTTCCGATTTAGTAGGTATATGGCGTTCTGTTGAACAATATTCAAAGCAAGATCTTACAAAACCGGCGTGTCGATATACTTAACCAGGTCCTCGACCGTCAATATCTTGCTGAAATCGCACTCGGGGATCTTGATGCCGAACTCCTGCTCGATGCGGCTTGCGATATCAGACATTGCAACGCCCGTATTTGCGATGGCGCCCTGGAGGAATCCGTCTTTAGCGGCATCCGTGATGTTTATCTTCTTTAAACAAGCGATGATGTTGATGACTCTTCCTTCGGTTCCGATCCCGCCGATTCCAATGCCCATGCCGCCGTTCACGTTATCAAGCTGGTCCATTGAAAGCTCTTTATTGCCGTCCATATGAGTGCCTCCTTTGCTTTTATACCTGCATTATACAGGCTGTCTTTAAGCAAAATGAATACTCCGTGTTAAATGTTTTCAAACTCGGGCACTGCAGACTTGACCGTCTCAGTCTTTGCCTGATCCTGCTTCTTCAGCGCGAAAAGCAGGACTGCCGCAACAACGCAGTAAGCGAAAATCGCAAACACCGAAGACTCCGATCCGAACTCTCCGCCCGTGAGCGCGATCGACTTTGAATCCAGGACGTATGTCATGAGGAAGCAGTCAGAAGGCTGATTGCTGATCGTTAAGATGCCGCCGCACATGATGAGGTTCCAGATGCAGTGAACGATGGCTGAGTTCCAGACTGACTTTGTCTTGAGCGCGATCAGCGAAAACATTATGCCGGTCATTGTTCCAGCGATCATCAGCTGAAGGCCGTCTAAGAACGGGCAGTCCTCAAGCTCCATGAGGTGGACCAGACCGAAAAGGACTGACGGTGCGATGACCGCTACCATTGTGTTCCATCTCTTCTTGAGGAGGTTCATCAGAACGCCCCTGAAAAGTATCTCTTCGACGAAGCCGGAGCCGACCGAGATGGCGAAGAAGCCTTCGGTAACCACGCCGATGTTCTTGGTCTGGCCCATGTCATTGAAGACCATGTGGCCCTTCGCGAAAAGGAAATACATTCCGCATACGGCCAGGGGCAGGATCACTGCCAGGATCACGTAAGGGATCTGAAGCGAGAACTTGGGCATGAACAGATCTTCTTTGCTGAGCTTGAACCACTTTCCGAAAATGAGCTTTACGAAGAGGATGGTCAGCGCGAGGTATGTGATGCCGTAGAGTGCGATGCTGACGGGCTCAGGGATCACTTTGATCTGCAGAAGGCCCATGCAAAGGAGCATTCCGGGGAAATCAGCGGCGAACTTAATAAGGATGGCGAGGATCGCGCCACCTATGACTTTTTTTGTATTCATTGTGATTTCCTCCTTTAAGCCGGGAACCCGCCGTTTAACAGCAGGAAGACTATCAGGGAGATGACGTCTATCGTAAGGAAGGCGCCGAGGCCGATCAGGACCCACTTGAGGACGCTTTTCGCGCGCTTTCCGTTCTTTTCGGTGAGGATCTTGCCGTCCACCACGTCGGCCATCGTCTTGTGGTCCTTGACCTCGACGGGCTCGATTCCTTTGAGAAGATAATCCGTGGTTACTTCAAAGATCTCACTCATTATCACTACTTTATCAAGATCGGGGGTTGCCTGTTCGCTCTCCCACTTGGAGACGGCCTGGCGGGATACGCCGATATGATCTGCGAGCTCTTCCTGGGACATGCCCTTCTGTTTTCTCAGGCTCTGTATTCTGTCTGCAATTGTCATTTCAACTACCTCCTGGGTTTGATGGCCTGAGATTAGCAAAAAGCAGCTTTACATCTCCACCAACCGCGCTTGGAACTTTGTCAACCGACGGTTGCAACCCTTATTTTTCGGGCATTTCCGCTTAAATGTCCCGCGGACCGCTCTAAACTTTTCTACCTGACATTATACAGTTTGTATTAGTTAACAGAGAGAAAAAGGATTACCTTGAAGTGAATATTCATTTAACACTGGCCCGCTCTCATAGCTGCCTCAACGTGTTCCCCGCAAACCTCGTGACAGGAAAGTAATCCCCTCTCCCCTTTTTAGATTTTAATATAAACAATAAAAAAGAGGCCGCTTCGTTTGAAGCGGTCTCTTTGGCATTCGGTTTAAAGTATCGAATTACTTCTTAACTTCGTTGAATCCTTCTCTTGCAGCATATGTTGTGTGCAGGAGCTCGTGAGCCTTGTGAGAGTTAGGCTCGCCCAGATACTTCTCATAGAGTTCGATGATCTGGGGATTCTTGTGAGACTGACGGAGTGTCTGACGCTCATCCTCGGAATAGAGTGCCTGCGCTCTCTTCTCCTTGTATGTGTCGAGGATATCGTCTGCCTCGTTAGGCATGAAGCAGGGACGTACATAAGGCTGACCGCCGCCGTTGATACAACCGCCCGGGCATCCCATGATCTCGATGAACTGATACTTTGACTTGCCCTCGCGGATCTCGTCAAGAAGAACCTTAGCGCTCTTCATGCCGGAAGCGATAGCAACGTTGACTGTTGTGCCGTTGATGTCGAGGGAAGCCTCACGGATTCCTGCATCGTGTCCACGTACAGCCTTGATCTCGATAGGCTCGCACTCTTTGCCTGTGAGCTTGAAGTAAACAGTTCTGAGAGCTGCTTCCATAACGCCGCCCGTAACACCGAAGATTACGCCTGCGCCTGTGTAGTCGCCCATGATGTCCTGATCCCACTCCTCATCAGGGAGACGGTTGAACATAATGCCTGCACGACGGATCATTCTTGCGAGCTCACGGGTTGTAAGAACTGCATCAACGTCAGGATTGCCGTTTGTGATGAGCTGCTCTCTTTCCTTCTCGAACTTCTTAGCAACGCAAGGCATGATGGATACAACGAAGATATCCTTAGGATCGATGCCCTTCTCCTGTGCCCAGTAAGACTTAATGATGGCACCCTGCATCTCGTGAGGAGACTTGCAGGAAGAAAGATGAGGAAGGAGATCGCCGTAGTTGTACTCAGCGTAGTTGATCCATCCCGGTGAGCAGGAAGTGATCATAGGGAGAACGCCGCCGTTCTGGAGACGTCCAAGGAGCTCTGTGCCTTCTTCCATGATCGTAAGGTCTGCACCGAAGTTAACGTCGTAAACTCTCTCAAATCCGAGTCTTCTGAGAGCTGCGATCATCTTGCCTGTGCAAGGTGTGCCTACAGGATTGTCGAACTCTTCGCCGATAGCTGCACGGACTGCAGGAGCTGCCTGAACGATAACGTGCTTGCCTGCCTTGAAAGCAGCGTCAACCTTATCGATCTCGGAGTGCTCCATGAGAGCGCCTGTCGGGCAGACGTTAACGCACTGACCGCACTGGATGCAGGGAGAATCTGCGAAGCTTCTGTTCTCTGCAGGTGAAACGAATGTGGAGAAACCACGGTTCTCGAAACCGAGGATTCCCATGCCGTGTGCGTTGGAGCAGCGAGCAATGCAGCGTCCGCAGAGGATGCACTTTGAAGTGTCGCGGATAAGTCCGGGAGCAAGTGTGTCGATGTGTGTCTCAGAGTGAACACCCTGGAAAGCATCTTCTCTTGCGCCTGTGATCTGAGCTACGTGGAGAAGCTCGCACTGGCCGTTCTTGTCGCACTGCTGGCAGTTCTTGTTGTGGTTGGAGAGCATAAGCTCTACTGATCTTCTACGAGCCTGAACAGCTGCAGGTGAGGAGATCTTGATCTCCATACCCTCAGCTACAGGATATACGCAAGATGCAACGAGTCCTCTTGCGCCTGTTGCCTCTACGAGACAAACACGGCATGAACCCTGGTTGCACTCACCGTGGTTGAATGCACAAAGTGAAGGTATCTCATAGCCACAAGCCTTAGCAGCTTCAAGAATGGTGAGGCCGGCTTCAACCTGATAAGGCTGACCTTCGATTTTAATGTTAACTAAACTCATTCTTTTGCCTCCTGATTATACCTTCGAAATTGCGTTGAACTTACATGTGCTGATGCACGCACCGCACTTAACGCACTTATCGGCATCGATAGCCATAGATGCGAGCTTGTGTCCGGGTGCAACATACTCTGTACGTGTGATGCAGCTTGCAGGGCATCCCTTAGCGCACATGCCGCAGCCGATACACTTCTCAGCGTCGATCTTGTACTGCATCAGGTTCTTGCATACGTGAGCAGGGCACTTCTTGTCAACGATGTGAGCAAGATACTCGTCACGGAAGTGAGCAAGTGTTGAGTTAACAGGGTTGGATGCTGTCTGGCCGAGAGCGCAGAGTGAGTTTGCCTTGATCGTCTGGCTGAGTTCCTCGAGCTCGTCGAGGTCCTTCATTGTGCCCTTACCCTCAGTGATCCTTGTGAGGATCTCGAGCATTCTCTTTGTACCGATACGGCAAGGTGTGCACTTACCGCAGGACTCGTCGCAGATGAATTCCATATAGAACTTAGCAACGTCAACCATGCAGTTGTCTTCGTCCATGACGATGGCACCGCCGGAACCCATCATGGATCCCTTAGCTACGAGGTTATCGAAATCGATAGGCTCGTCGAGGTATTCCTCTGTGAGGCATCCGCCTGAAGGACCACCGGTCTGGATAGCCTTGAACTTCTTGCCGTCAGGGATTCCGCCGCCGATGTCATAGATGAGCTCTCTAAGTGTTGTACCCATAGGAACTTCTACGAGACCAACGTTGTTTACCTTTCCGCCGAGAGCGAAAACCTTTGTACCCTTGGACTTCTCAGTACCAACGGATGCAAACTTGTCAGCGCCTTCTCTGAGGATGTAAGGAACGCAAGCAAGTGTCTCAACGTTGTTAACGCATGTAGGCTTGCCCCAGAGACCCTTGACTGCCGGGAACGGCGGCCTCGGCCTGGGCATACCGCGCTTACCTTCGATGGAGTTGAGGAGAGCTGTCTCCTCGCCGCAGACGAATGCGCCTGCACCGAGACGGAT